>JAGGAC010000075.1 GCA_017889635.1 Bacillota bacterium
ATCATCAATATCAACAATACGATAAATCATTCCCTCAAACCCTCTGCATTCTGCAGATAAGTGCACATAACGTCCACCATTATACATAAAGCGATGAACTCCGATAGAATGCGGCACTCCACAATCCCAATACCCTAAGTATTTTGGATTTATTGGATCTGTTTTAATATCGTAAATCCGAATACCAGCCTCACATTTCATATTAACAAGTTCAGACTGGTCTACCAATGCCCCAGGTCCACTACCTGCGCTCATAGCAACAATCAAAAGACCGTCTGCTATCTGAACCTTCGGTGTCGAGGTGGTCGGGTATTCTTTCTTATCAATCAGTTCGAAATGCTTGATAAACTCCGGCTTTTTCGGATCTGTGACATCACTAATCATGACACCTACCTGTCCGCCACCAAAGCACGCACCATAAAGGAAGTATTTCCCTGCCTCTGTTTTATAAAGTGCCATTTGAAACATTCCGCATTTTTTGTTCATGTCGCAGAAGGAAAGTACTTCTAAGTTTTTTATATATCCTTCGTTGCCTTTTCCTTTTGCATAAAATTTTTCTGTCATTTTTTCTTCCTTTCTAATATAAATATTTTTCCTCAGCGAAAGAACCCCTTGCCCTTAACGCAATTGGCCCTTCCACAATGCAACCCGCAATTTCACAGCCTTGTACAAAGCTTTTTCACTACAAAGTAGCTGTTACTTAATTATACCATTAAATATTAATTTAATAAATTAAATCTCTCCCCAAAGCCATTGTCAACGCCATTCTTTTAAATCATTAATATTTGCACCGAGTTTTCTTTTAACCAAACGGGGAATTGGTTCCCATCCATTCTCCCTGCCGCCAAATCTAACACAGCCGCCGCTGCGACAGCTTCCGGCGCGTCAAGCTCCCACCCTTAAGCGCAAGAAAGATATAAGCTGCAAGAAAACCTGTCCTTTTGTTGCCGTCAACAAAAGGATGATTGCTAATTAACTCAAACTAATCTCCATCTCATTTCCAATGCCTTAACCCAAGTTCCTTCATAATTTTCCGATTCTGAATTTACTTCACCATCATAAAATAGAATTGTTTTATCTTTTAACATAATTGTTGCTGAAAACAAATCAGAACAATAGTTATCCAGCGCAGGCCTCAAAGTAAGTACTAATACACCTTCAAAAACGATTTCTATACTATCAGACCAAGAACTATCAAATATCATTGATAGTTGTCTAATATTATCTGTAACTTTAATTCCCTCTTTATCTTTTCCGGAACCACTTATATAATTTAAAAATTTTAACACCGAATCATGAAATCCAAAAAATATTTTCATTAAATTTTGTATATCATCTTCAGATTCAACATAATTCCAGCCTTTCAACTTTGTAGAAATCTCCTTTTCCTTCCCGCATAATGCTTCGTAAGCAACTTTTTCACCTTTTAATAACGCTATTAGTAAATCTTTTTGTTTTAAAATGAAATCATACCCTCTATAGCTGTAGAAACTATCATTTTTATCCCTTGCATCAAGCCTGTCACTAATCGCCTTTAATTCATGCTCCTTTTTGGATATCCATGAATCTGCTACCTTATTAGAGCTTATTACGTTTATATTTACAGGAAGGTTACCTTCTGACTTGTCCAAGTACTCAACAAGTCTAAAATTTTTTATATTATCTACATTTTCAATAACTAGATATTTTTCATAATATCCAGTGTTTATTATTGCGTATACTTCTGAAATGAAGTAAGCATTAGTACTTTTGTTATATACTCTAACTCTCATAAATAACTCCGTTCATTCTATATTTCAGCCTGCCCGCCTGAGTACTACAAAGTCCCAATACACCAACTATATTAACCCCATAATTCCCAAACCTTTCAAATAGCGCGAAACTCCAAGTCCGCCACCAATTATGTCTAAACAGTGATATAATATGGCTTATAACGACAAATAGCTGGAGATGATTAGAATGAATTTTATGGGTAAGTATAAAAACCATAGTGTGTATTTGGAAAATACGAGTGATCCGAATCGTTCGTTATGTAAAATTATCAATCTGGATAATAATGAGGTAGCTCAATTCGAAGTCGATAATAATATATCGGTCGATAATTTTAACACATTAGTTGAAAGTGAGTTTTATAAACAAGTAGAGACTAAATAACTTTGCCTATCTGCCTTCCAAGTACAAAAAAGCAGCCTCCAGACAAATGTCTGGAGGCCTCTTCTGTTCCTGGAGCGGGCAAAGGGGTTCGAACCCTCGACCCACGGCTTGGGAAGCCGGTACTCTACCACTGAGCTACGCCCGCATATTATAGGAAACTGTGTTAGGAGCACTTCCCAACGGAGTTTATTATACATAATGAATGTAACAAAGTCAAGGGTTTACAAGCATTTCCTCCCCCCCCACACCCCACAACTGGAAATATGGGCAAAATTCCCCGCATCGTTTAATAAAAAACAACTGCACTGGCAGGATTTTACATTAAATATCGAACTAATATATATAGTCTCTTTATGATGAGGTAATATGATGGCTCAAAACTTGAACTCCAGAAAAAATTTTCGAGCTGCCAAACAGGCAAGAAAGCTACGCGAAATTACCGAGAAGCTGAAAGAGGAAATAAGGGCACGTCAAGCGGCACAAAAAGCAGTCGTTACAAGCGAAACACGTTATCGTTGGCTTTTTGATAACATACCCATGGGTATTGCACTTTGCCGTGTTTTGTTAGACGACGAAGGAAATTTTATCGACAATGAGTACCTTGACGTGAATCTTTCAGGCAGGAAATACCACGGAAAAAATCTCGCAGGCATGCGAACCAAAGATGTTTTCCCTGATATTTCAGATGAAATCCGCGAAGAATTTGCTAAGGTAGCGCTGACCGGTCATCCACTTACTAAGGAAGTGTACTCTCAAAAGCTGAATGAATGGGGCAGAATGTGGGCCTATAGTCTCGGAAATAGGCAATTTGTTGTCATAACGCAAAAAATTACCGAACAAAAAAAATATGAAGAGGAATTGGTACGCCTTGAGCGTCTTAATCTTGTTGGCGAATTGGCTGCCGGAATAGGTCACGAAATACGCAATCCCTTGACTACCGTACGAGGCTACTTACAAATGTTTCAAAGGAATGATCAATTTAAAGAATATCATAATCAACTAAATACAATAATAGAGGAACTAGACAGAGCTAATGATATTATTACTGATTTTCTATCACTTGCCAAAAACAAACACGTTCAACTAAAGCCAGGAAACATAAATGATACTATCCGTGCCCTTTACCCCTTATTAAAAGCTGAGGCTTTTCTGTCTGGACATGAGGTTCAAACAGATATCGGTGATATTCCCCGTATCTGTTATGACGATAAGGAAATACGACAACTTATCCTTAATCTAGTACGAAACGGTTTCGAAGCTATGGACTCTGGCGGAACACTCACCATTAAAACCTATTATTATAACAATAAAGTAATATTAGATATACAAGACAAAGGACCAGGCATACCCAAAGAAGTATTAGATAAGCTTGGTACTCCTTTTGTAACTACCAAAGAAAATGGAACCGGGTTAGGATTATCTGTTTGCTACAGAATCGCTGAGAGAAACAACGCAAACATAGAAGTTAATTCCTCACTTAAAGGAACAACCCTCTCTGTCATATTTAAGGCCCTAGAAACTATCGAATAATATCTGCTTCATTTTTAACATTTTAGTCATAGAATTATAGTTTTATTGTAAAAAAAATTCCGGGAACAGGCTTTCACCTGAACCCGGCTTTTTTTCGTAATACCGATAAAATTATTTCCAACAGAATTACATTTTAATGCCGATAAACTGACCTTGTTTAAATGGCGAGTTTTCAACAAGTTGTTCCGGCAATATGTTAAAATGCCGAAAAAACTTTTTCGCGCCGATGTAAGCACCCTTTGCGGCATATCTTACCGGAAAGGCATTGGTATCCTGAGTGTCTAACGGCAGTACTCCTAATGCGCGGTTATCTGGATCATAGCCCAACATACAATAATGGTGGTTGTCCAATAGCTCGCTGGCTTGTTTATTAAATACTATCCTGCCGTTGGGCCTAACTGCTACCAATGGTTCAATACTCTTTGGATTTCTCGCTTTACGGGGTTTGAACAAATTAAATGTAAATTCCACTGATTTTCATTCCTTTCTCGTTTCTAGTAAAAGTATGCCCTAAGCATTGCTATTATAATCAATATTAATTAAATTTTTGTAAATTTGTTTCTGGGATAATGTTATTGCCTAACGAAAAAATAAATACCATCAGGAATACTCCCTACCATTATATTGTCATTTACACAACTTTAATACAAAAGACCATCTACCTATTCATACTAACTTACGTCATTCATAAGCTGTTTTATCATTACCATTTAATCTTCCTGTAACCAGTCTTATATTCTGCCAAAAGATAGTTACTGCGCATTTAAAGTTTGTCTATATTAAAACCATTCGCTCCTGTTTTAGCCATAAAAAACAACCTTCATTAAAAACGAAGGTTGTATAACTATCACAACATTAACACAGCGATAAACCTATTTCGCCATGTCCTTTCCAAAAGCCTCTCCAGCAAGTTTATCTACTAATTCATTACCTTCAACGCCAGTATGTCCAGCGACCTTATTAAATCTAACCATACCTAAATATGGTTTAACAAACGCTGCATAGGCTTGCGTAAATTTATTATTTGTTTTCCAATCACCATTAGCCCAAGCCGCAATTCCCATATAGTCATGATGGATAATCACTGCTTCAAACGCTTCTTTTTTCCCCCACTCTATTGCCTTAACAGCAGCGGCTAGTTCTCCTGCTACATTCCGCATACTTGCAGCCTCAGTATCATCACCAACACCACTGGCAGTATGAATTAACTGATTACCTTTATATGCTGCAAACGCCCAACTGTAATTTTGCCCATTAAAACTTCCATCAACAAATATATCGATAACTTTATCGTGGGCTTCGGCGCTTATGACATGTGCCGGTTGGACAGGCAAAACTCCTGCAACATATGCTAACGCTTCCTGTTCGGTGGGAAATGATTTATATAACGCGCCTTTGAATTTATCTATTTGCTCTTTGCACTCATTCCATGTTTTATACACCCCACATGATCGACCTACTTTTACAGCATAATATTTAGTTGCCACGCTAACTTTACCCATCCTTTATAAATAATCATCATTCAAATAGTAGTATACCAATATTTCTCACTAACCGAAACCACCTTCAGTATTTACTATTTACATATCTTGTCTTTTCATCGCAAAAGCACTCCGTTTACTTCATCAAGCAACGCAATTACTTCTTCATCTGCAGTTTGGGAAAAGTCACGATAATACATACCGACCGCCATAAACCGCTTGGGCTGCGATGGGCAAATAACATCATCGACCAAAGTTCTCAGCTCAGCCACCAGGCATACAGGAGCTACCGGAACAGCAATAACAATTCGCCCCGGCTTTAAGGCCCGCAGCCACTTTACCGCCGCTCTTATTGTGTAGCCGGTAGCAATACCATCATCAACAATAATCGCCACCCTTCCCGCTACCTCCGGCGTTCTGGACGACCCTTGGTAAGCCGTCATCCGTCGCTTTATTTCCTCATACTCTTTAGCAGCAACCGCTGCCAAATATTCTTCACTTAAAATACTTTTTGCAGTCGGATCAATAACAGTACTGCCGTCAGGCATGACGGCTCCGACAGCTACCTCCGAATTGGCAGGATGGCCGATCTTCCGTGTAATCAGCACCTCAAGTCTGGTTTTGAGCCGCTGAGCAATAGGCGCAGCTACCACAACCCCGCCACGGGGAATTGCCAAAACAACACTTTCGCCATAGCAATGTGCCGCCAATCTTACTGCTAACTGCCTACCGGCATCAACTCTATCTTGATACATATTACACCTCAAAGAAACAGATTATTTTTTTTCGCGAATATATTTATAATCCCCATTCAAGGTCTAGTAATACCAGCTAGAACTTTTGTACAAAATAAAAACCAACCCGTAAAACGGGTTGGTTTGTCTGGTGCCGCAGGGCGGAATCGAACCGTCGACACGAGGATTTTCAGTCCTCTGCTCTACCGACTGAGCTACCGCGGCATATAAAATGGCGACCCCGAACGGATTTGAACCGTCGATCTCCGCCGTGACAGGGCGGCATGTTAGACCGCTACACCACGGGGCCGCGTTTTGGTGGGCGATGACCCGTAGGGGAATCGAACCCCTGATACCGCCGTGAAAGGGCGGTGTCTTAACCGCTTGACCAACGGGCCAAAAATGGTGATCCACCCGCGACTCGAACGCGGGACACCCTGATTAAAAGTCAGGTGCTCTACCGACTGAGCTAGTGGATCACGTCTCACAAGATAAGATTATATAGTAATCATCATAATATGTCAACACTTTTTTATGCGGTTTTTTTTTACAGCAATTTAGCTGATTACTTCTGAAAAAAATCCACCAGAGTAATAGTCTGATCGCGCTCTGGACCTACTGACACAATCCCCAGCGCAACCCCTGTTACCTCGCTAAGCCGCTCAACATACCGCCTGGCGTTAACCGGCAGTTTGTCATAACTTCTGATACCGCTGGTAGATTCCTTCCAACCCGGAAGTTCCTCATAAACCGGCTCAACATCAGCAAGCACCTTCAAGCTGGCAGGAAATCCGGGAATAATTTCACCCTTATATTTATAACCAACACAAATCTTCAACTTCTCCAAACCATCGAGAATATCTAACCTAGTTACCGCCAAATAATCAAGGCCGCTTACCATCCCAGCATAGCGGACAACACTTGCATCCAGCCAGCCGCAGCGACGCGGACGTCCAGTAGTTGTGCCATACTCCCGGCCACGTTCCCTAATCATATCCCCTGTCGCATCAGTAAGTTCAGTCGGGAAAGGACCTTCGCCAACGCGGGTTGTATACGCCTTTACAACCCCAATTGTTTTACTTATCTTAGTTGGGCCAACGCCAGCACCAACGCAGACTCCACCGGCAATTGGATTAGACGAAGTAACATAAGGATATGTACCATGATCTAAGTCCAGCAAAGTCGCCTGAGCACCTTCAAACAGCACTTTTTTTCCAGCTTTTATTGCGTCATTCAATACAACCGAAGTATCGGCAACATAAGGCCTAAGCTCTTCGGCGTATTCCAAGTATTCCTTCTTGACGGTTTCAAAGTCAAAGCCCTGAGTTTTGTATACCGCCTGTAACAGGTTATTTTTCGCCTTTAACTGATGTTCCAGCTTAATGCTGAATTCTTCAGCGTCCATAAGATCGACCATTCTAATGCCGCTGCGAGCGTTTTTATCCATATAACAAGGGCCAATCCCCCGCTTAGTTGTTCCAATCTTATATTCGCCGCGAGCGACCTCTTCAACTTCATCTAAGAGGCGGTGGTAAGGCATGATGACATGCGCACGGTTTGAGATCTTAAGGCCAGAGGTATCAATCCCCTTATCCTTCATTGCTCTGATTTCTTTGAGCATTACTCCCGGATCAATAACTACGCCGTTGCCAACAACGCAAGTTTTTCCTTTATACAAAATACCGGAAGGCAACAAGTGCAACTTAAACTCTTGTCCGTTTACGATTACCGTATGTCCGGCATTGTTTCCACCCTGATACCTTACGACAACATCGGCGTTTTCCGCCAAATTGTCAACAATTTTTCCTTTACCTTCATCGCCCCATTGAGTACCAACAACAACTATTGCTGACAAACTCCTCACCCTTCCCTACAGGCCAAAACGGGCCATAATTGTATCAACATGCCGCAGAAGAGGCGCAGCATTAAAGCATTTCTCTATTTCTTCCGGTGTCAGATACTTCTTTATATCCGCATCTTTGATAACGTTGGTTTTAAAGTCAGCGCCCTCCAACCAACGCGCCATGGCATTTCGCTGCACCCAGCGATAAGCATCTTCGCGCACCACGCCTTTGTCTACAAGCGCTAATAACACGCGTTGGCTGAAGATCAGTCCGCCGGTTTTGTTCATATTAGCCTGCATAGCATCAGGATACACCAACAGTTTATCAATAACATCGGTTACCAGCCTAAGCATATAATCGACTAGAATAGTGCTATCAGGTAAAATCACACGTTCTACTGACGAGTGGGAAATATCCCGTTCATGCCATAATGCCACATCTTCAAGCGCAGCTTGTGCATTGCCACGCACTACTCTGGCAAGGCCGCTAATCCGTTCACAGGTAATAGGATTACGCTTATGAGGCATCGCCGACGAACCCTTTTGCCCCGGATGGAAATACTCTTCCGCTTCCCTGATATCCGTCCGCTGCAAATTGCGAATCTCTGTAGCAAATTTATCCAACGAACTAGCGACAACAGCAAGCGTTGTCAGAAGCTCCGCATGACGGTCACGCTGAATTACCTGAGTAGCTAGTTTAGCGGCTTTAATTCCCATCTTTTCGCAAACATAGGCCTCAACTTTAGGATCGATATTAGCGTAAGTTCCTACCGCTCCGGACAGCTTTCCTATCGACACAGCTTCACGGGCCCGGCGCACACGTTCAAGATTGCGTTCAGTTTCATCAAGCCATAATGCGAATTTCAATCCCAAAGTAATCGGTTCGGCATGAATACCGTGGGTTCTGCCAATCATAACCGTATACTTATGTTCCCCTGCCCGGCGGCGAAGAACAACGGCCAGTTTTTCCAGGTCGGCAATAATAATATCAACCGCCTGTTTCATCATTGCACCAAGTGCCGTATCTTTCACATCGCTCGAAGTCAGTCCCATGTGAATATACTTGGCCTCTTCACCAACATTCTCGGCAACAGCCTGGAGAAAAGCCAAAATATCGTGGCGGGTTTCCCGCTCGATTTCCCGAATGCGGTCCACCGAAAACTTGGCCCGTTCGCGGATTACCGGCACCACTGCCGCAGGAATCTGCCCTAATTGCGCCATAATCTCACAGGCATATATTTCAATATCCAGCATGGTTTGAAATTCATTTTCGTCTGTCCAGATTTTGCCCATTTCCGGGTTAGTGTATCGTTTGATCACAAAACTCTCTCCTTTTCATAACTCACTTCGGTCAAAACTTGAGCGCCAATCCCTTTTTTAAATATGTAACACAAGATTCTAGATTATATTAGTTTTTCCCTTCGGACAAAAATAACCCAAAATAGGCGCATAACCACGCCATTATTTGAGTTATTTGCGCGATAGTTATCCGCTTTTTCCCTTGATCATCATAGCACTACGTTCAAAGAAGTGTCAAGGAAATTTCGAATAATAAATAGCTATTCCGCAAAAACGTTCGATAAATGAGACTAAAATTATTACCCACAACCTAAGATTAAGAAGAGCTGACCAGCCTATAAAGCAGTCAGCTCTCCTCTTAACCCGGTTCGGCCATCTGAGTATAATTGCGAAATTTGGTGTATTCTTTCTGGAAGTGCAAAAGTACTGTATCTACCGGTCCGTTACGGTGCTTAGCAATTATAATCTCAGTAAGATTTTTCTGCTCAGTATCCGGATTATAATAATCATCGCGATACAAAAAGGCTACTATGTCAGCATCTTGTTCCAGTGAACCAGACTCTCTTAAATCGCTGAGCATCGGTTTTTTTGACTGGCGGGACTCAACGCCGCGACTAAGCTGAGATAAAGCAACCACCGGAACATGAAGTTCCCGCGCCAACGACTTTAGAGATCGTGATATATCAGAAATCTCCTGTTGGCGATTTTCGCCGCGACCACTGAATCCACTGCCCTGCATCAACTGCAAGTAGTCGATAACAACCAGTTTCAAACCGTGTTCGGTCTTAAGCCTACGGCATTTAGCCCTCATTTCCGCCACCGTAATTCCGGCAGTGTCGTCGATATAGACCGGCGCGGTTGACAGACGTTCAGCCGCTACCACCAGTCGTTTCCAATCATCGTCTTTGAGATCACCAATTCTAAGTCGCTGGGCATCAATTGGCGCTTCAGAACAAAGCATCCTTTGTACCAATTGCTCTTTTGACATTTCCAGACTAAAAAAAGCTACCGGCACTTTGTCCTTCACTGCACAATTTTGGGCAATGTTAAGTACAAAAGCCGTTTTACCCATACTAGGCCGGGCGGCAATTAAAATCAGATCCGACGGCTGCAAGCCAGCCGTCAGCTTGTCCAGATCCTTAAAACCGGTAGATAAACCGGTAATACCGCCCTTCGTAGCATAAAGCTGCTCTATCCGGCCAAAAGCATCAAGAATAATACTTTTTACCGGCGTAAAATCCCCGGTTATCTTGCGCCCGGATACTTCCAAGATCATTTTCTCAGCCTGATCCAGGATACTGACTACCTCATCATTAGCCTCATAACCAAGTCCGGCAATCTGAGTCGCCGCATTAATAAGCTGCCTCAAGAGAGCCTTTTCCTCGATTATTTTAGCATGATACATAACATTAGCTGCCGTTGGCACACTGTTAGCCAAAGAAGTAATATACGAAATACCGCCGACAGCCTCCAAACGGTCCTCCCGGCGCAGGTACTCAGTAACAGTAATAAGGTCTACCGCCTCGTTTTTGTCCGATAAACTGAGCATAGCTTGATAAACTAGGCGGTGAGCCTCACGATAAAAATCCTCGGGCCTGAGAAGCTCGGCAACTTTAACAATTGCCTCACGTTCTATAAGCATCGCCCCTAGAACTGACTGCTCTGCTTCCACGTTCTGGGGCGGCATTCTGTCTAACAAGGAAAATCCTCTCCTTTATGCAATCGCCTCGTCCAGCTTAGTAAACAAAATAGCTAACGCCTCATCAGCTGTTTCTACTGGACAAACGGCAAGCCCCAAATGTCCCTGGGGAATATCTTTGTCATTCTCTTTGGGAATAATAATCGTGCTTATACCAGCCTGCTTTGCTCCATAAGCTTTTTCGAATACGCCACCGACAGCCTTAACTTTCCCTTGTATCGAAACCTCGCCGGTAACAGCAACGTCCTGGCGAATCGCCTTTTTAGTTATAGCCGAAATAATCGCGGCTAAGATGGCTGTACCTGCCGATGGTCCGTCAATTCGTCCGCCACCGATAACATTAACATGAAGATCATAATTCGCCAAATCTTCACCCGTAATCTTCCGCACCACTGCCGCGGCGTTAAATACCGAGTCCTTGGCCATACTGCCGGCAGTATCATTAAACCTGATGCTGCCTTTTCCTTTCTCCGCCGGAAAAGCAACAGCTTCTATTTCAAGCACCGACCCCAAATAACCGGCAACCCCAAGACCAAAAATTTTGCCGACTTCTCCGGTAGCCGAAGCCTTGCGGCTAACATACGGTGATAACCGACTAACCTGAACTACCCGATAAATATCATCAACAGCAATGGTTACCTTGACCCCTTCAACATTTTCACTCCGATAGAGTGCCAGCCCATAAGCATCAGCCAATATATTGATGGCCTTACGGCCTTCAATAGTATACTCACTGATTAGCCGCGGCACATCAGGATCGATATCTACTTCCAGTTTACGAGCGGCGTTATAGATTATTTCCTCAATATGCTTAGGAGTTAACGGCTCAAAATATATTTCCGCGCACCGCGACCTTATCGCCGGAGTTAAATCCTGAGCGTCTCTGGTCGTAGCGCCGATTAAAATAAAATCGGCTGGCGCTCCATCCTCAAATAGCTTCTTAATATATTTCGGCACATTAGGATCACTGGGATCGTAATAGGCCGAATCAAAAAATACCCGCTTGTCTTCTAATACCTTAAGAAGCTTATTCTGCAACATCGGGTCCATTTCACCGATTTCATCAATAAACAGGATACCGCCGTGGGCATCAGTAGCCATCCCTGGCTTTGGTTCAGGCACCCCGGTATCAGCTAAATCGCGGCGAGCTCCCTGATAAATCGGATCATGCACCGACCCTAATAGTGGATTCGTCATATCCCTCGGGTCCCACCGCAAAGTTGTTCCGTCCGCTTCAATAAAGGCAGCGTCTTGGGCAAACGGAGTATACTTTAATTTTTTGGCCTCTTCTAAAACCAGTCTGGCGGCAGTCGTCTTGCCCACTCCAGGCGGACCATACAAAATCAGGTGCTGGGGATAAGGCGAAGCCAATTTTGCCTTAAGCGCCTCGACAGCCCGCTCCTGCCCCACAATTTCATCAAGCATTGCCGGCCGTAAAAGAGTCATTGCTGATTTGGTAAGTTTACTCTGCTCAAGTTTTTCCAGCATTGCATATTTTTTTAGGGTTTGCGGCGTTTCAACACATTCTTCTTCTTTGAGAACTTGCATTTTTATTTCCCGGACATACTCCTGATGACGCTCGTCCATTTTTTCAGCAATCTTTTTCTCAATCTTCTCTTCAACCGCACGGCGAGCTAGAATGTCAGCTATTTCCTCTTCGACTTCATCCAATATCCCCGGTATCTCGTCATAAGAAGGCAACTTTTTGACCGTTGGATCTTCAAAAACCAGCTTCTGAAGAGCCAGCACCCGCTCCGGCAAGCTTTCTGACCGCAAAAGCTCAATAGCATCAAGCTTGCCGGCTCTGAGCACAACTTTCTCGGTCCCAACAAGCCCCGAATACAAGCCAAACAGCGAAGCCACACGACGCTTTAACTGATCATCTGCCGCATCCCTTATTGCAAGCTGTTTGGGAAGAATCTTATTGAAAAATTTTCTCATATTAGACCCTTTCTATGCCTTTCCTATTACCTTTACTTGAATTTGGGCCGTTATCTCTGGATGCAATTTTACAGTAACCGGATAAGTACCTAGCGCTTTAATTGCTTCAGGCAAATCAACTTTTCGCTTATCCAGTTCCACCCCATGCTCAGCTTTAAGCGCATCAGCAATATCCTTGCTGTTTACTGACCCAAACAACTTACCGCCCTCACCGGTCTTGACTGCTACCGTCACTGATAATTTTCCAATTTGGGCTGCATATACTTTGGCTTCATCTAAAAGCCGTTTGGCCTTTCGAACCTCAGCCTCTTGATGCTGCTTCGCAGCGTTTACATTGGTAGACGTACCCATAATCGCTAGTTTTTGCGGTAATAAGTAATTGCGGGCATACCCTTCGGAGACCTCTATAACATCGCCCTTTTTTCCTAGTTTCTTAATCTCTTGCTGCAGAATTACCTTCATAATTCTCACTCTCCTTTATATACTTGGTGACAAGTTCAACCACTTGCTTTTTTACATGCTCTAAGCTGGAATCTTTTACCTGAGCTCCAGCCATGGTTTGATGCCCGCCACCACCAAGCTCCTCCATAATTACCTGAACGTTAATATCACCCTGAGATCTGGCACTGATCGCTACCCCGTCTTCTACGCTAAACAGTACAACGCTCATGCGCACCCCCTCGATATTAAGCAACATATCTGCTGCCTGAGCAGCCGCAATCTGAGCGTCTTTTACAAGATTAGAGTAGGCAGCAATAACTGCGCCTCCTGGCAACATCTCGGTATTATTTATAATTTCGGCCCTGTGTTTAAGCGTATCAAGGTCAATCCGGAAAAGTTCCCGCACTAATTGGGGGTCTGCACCGGCCCGCCGAAGCTGTGACGCAGCTTCAAAAGTTCGTACTCCGGTTTGCACCGCAAAGCTTTTCGTATCAACCACAATTCCCGCATATAACGTCGAAGCCTCAAGCCTGGTAAGCTCCAGCTTTTCGTCAAAGTACGGCAATAGCTCGGTAATTAGTTCACTGGTAGATGATGCTGACGGCTCCATATATATCAGCATCGGATTGGCAATAAAATCTTCCGCCCGGCGATGATGATCAATAACAATAATCTTTCCCGCCTTGTCTAGCAGCTCTGGTGCGGCTGTAATCCCAGGCCGGTGTGTATCAACGACGATTAACAGCGTATCAGCAGTAAGTAGTGAAACGGCCTCCTCCCCTGAAATAAAAAGATCCTTGTATTCCTCATACTCTTCAAGGAACTCTCCAATCCGGTCCACGGCACTACTAAGATAACTAACCACGACATGAGCATTCTTTCCCAGGCTGCGAGCCATTTTCGAAGCTCCAAGTGCTGCGCCTAAACTGTCAAAATCCTCACTGGCATGCCCCATAATTAGCACAAGCTCAGTATCGGCAATAGTATCCCTGATAGCCTGAGCCACCACTCGGGCCTTTACGCGGGTGTTTTTCTCCACCGCCGAAGTCTTTCCACCATAAAACTGAACTTCGCTGCCAATATAGACTACCGCCTGGTCACCGCCCCGTCCCAGCGCCAAATCCAGTCCAGCCTGACCACGTTGCCCCATTACTGCTATTGATGGCTCATCGGCAGCAACCCCCATGCTCAGCGTCACCGGCAGGCGATTACTACCGAAAACCGTTCGCACCTTGTCCAAAATATCAAATTTATCAGCAAGTGCATTGTCTAAAGCAGCCCGGTCAAAGATAGCAATATAAGTATCTTCGGAATACTTTTTTATAACGCCTTTCAGCACGCCGACCCATTCGGTTATATAGCGATTCACCTTTGCCAATATAGCTGAACGCTGACTATCATCCAGGCCTTTTAGTACATCGCTGTAATTATCAATTTGAATGTACGCTAAAACCGGCATCGCTTCGCGATTTTCCGCCTGCGGCGACGCACAAAGAGTGACATCGTTCAAACATAATACCATTAGATTGTCTGGAAATTTACCTAGACCACAAAAGGGTTTATACCCCAGCTGAAAGTATCTGTTTGCTGCCATGAAATTCTTTAAACCATTCTTACCCCAAATCCGTCCAATATCAATTTGGGGCCAAACTTCCTGGACAGCGCTGCCAACCGCCAAAGATCCGCCTGACCAATCGGCAAACACCGCGTTGCACCAAAATATCTTTCCTGCATCATCAATCAGAGCAATAGCCATTGGCATGTTCTCCATAGCATGCAAAGAAGCTTGCTCCAAATTATCTGACATATAATTAAGGTATGATGTCAGTTGCCGCTGCTGTTCTGTATGACGCTCACGGCCATAAAGGAAAAGAACATAAAGTAATATTACCCCACTAATAGCCACATACTTATTGTAAAATACAATTACCATAAGTAATGCTGCTGCAACCACTAAATATATGCGAATATCAAACCATAAGGACGGCCCACGAAACATTACCGACCCTCCTCCTTATCACGGTAAGCGAGATGTTCGTAAACGCCGATAATCCAAGGCTATTTCAAACGCACCACCAAAGATTACTAAGTATTGGTATACAAGGTTAGTAAATATCAACAACAGTATAATACCTCGCATAAGTCTTGACAAATTGTATTTGTCGGCAAGGAAGTAAAATACCGCCAGGCCTTGAACAAAGGCAAACGCACCGCCAAACAATTTAAGATTCTCACCAATGATAGTAGCCATTTCAAAGTGCTGATATTTCCCCACATAACCAAGGATAAAGCCGAGAATAAACAAATACAGTATATAAGGAGGAAACACCCAATGCTTAAACGGCGGCAAAGCGGCCACCACACAGCCGGTCCTCTTCAATATCAGTCGCGCAATAACGAATGCTACATAAGCAATAAATACTGACCCAACCACCAGCGCCGCAGGAAAAACCATTCTCACCATTGCAATTATTGCGGTTAACGCTTGCTGCATTTGTCCCAGTTGCGCTTCATCAATTCCGATGCTGCGATAAAACCCAATTGCGAAAGAAAGCGACGTTTCCAGCATCGAAAAATAGCCCTGGATCAGGTCAACGCCCATCACAACCGCGGCCACACTGACTATTGCCGCGATTGCCGCTAAACAAGCAATCGCGCCCCCCGCCACAACGACTCCGGCACTCTTTTGGGCCCGGATAAAATAACCCATTACAATTCCAATAACCCCAAAACTCAAAACAAAGGGAGCCGTAGGAGGCCCAAGGATTACCGCGCCAAGCATTGCGGCAACAACGGAAGCTAAACAACTCCATTTCACACCATGGCGTATCCCTGCCAACATAAACGGCACAGGAAGTGCAAAACCAGTAAAAGATCCCACAATAGGAACATATATAGTTATAATAGTAAATATTATCGCAACAGCTGACATTATCCCTGCTTCAACAACAGGCCCACTCTTATTATAAATCATGTTCACCTCTTACTACGAAAATATCGGCCAAGCTCACTATAATCGCCAAACCACTTCTCTGCTTCGCGCCCCTCTTTACTGCCATCACTAAGCTGATCGGTAATCGCATTATCAAGCGCAGAGAAATCAAAGCCAAGCCTTTTGCCTAAAATGTAGCAAGCTATTACTACCGATGCCAGTCCCGTACTTATGGCCTTTTCACTGTTATCAGCCACGGCCTGAAACAATTTGCCAACACTAAGTACCAGTTCCGCTTTAAGCCCTTCAATCAAACGTAGCTTTCGCAAAATGTCTGTTTCATGTGAAAGCAAAATTATCACTCCCCATTTGGTTAATATTCGCCGGCCATAGTACTAGTTTCCTGCGTCAAATATATATAGCTAAGAATAATAGTTATGTAGACAATGATCCTAATCTTACCTTTTAAAATCCTCCTTTCTACTTAACACAAGAGTATTATTCATAAATTGAGCTACTTAAAAAAGGTATTTTTAAAGAATCGGCGAATTAGCAAATTTGAAATTCTTTTGGGCAAAAATTTCGTCCTTTTTCTGACCCCATAAATTATGATTCTTCGGTCGGATAAGAACCATTGCTTGCGTCACCCCTGACTAACCTGACGTAAGCCTGACATTATAACATACATTCTTACTTAAGGAGAGAAAGATGGACGTAAAAACAATTAAGAAACTCAAACTCTATGGCTTTAACAACTTAACAAAAACTTTGAGTTTTAATATGTATGACATTTGCTATGCCAAAACCCCGCAACACCGTAATGAGTATATCCAATATATTGACGAAGAATATAACGCCGAGAGACTAACTGCCATTCTAACCGAAGTGGCAAATATGATTGGTGCCAACATTCTCAATATCGCTAGGCAAGATTACGATCCCCAAGGGGCTAGTGTAACCATGCTTATCTCCGAAAGTAAGATCGGCACAGACCATCAAGGCAGCGCCACCCCTTCCGACCCTAAATCCGATGCCGTAGTCTGTCATCTGGACAAAAGCCACATCACGGTTCATACCTACCCTGAGAGCCATCCTGACCAAGGGATAAGTACTTTCCGGGCTGACATTGATGTCTCTACCTGTGGTGAAATATCACCGCTTAAGGCTCTTAATTACCTTATCAACAGTTTTAACCCGGATATTGTCAATATCGATTACCGGGTCAGAGGGTTTACCAGAGATGTTAACGGTAAAAAGTTTTTCATTGATCATAAAATCAATTCCATTCAAAACTACATTAGCAAAGATACCCGTGATCTTTATCAAATGATTGATGTTAACGTCTACCAAGAATATATTTTTCATACCAAAATGCTGCTTAAAGAATTCGATCTTGATAACTACTTGTTTGGCACCGCCAAAAAAGAGCTTTTGCCAGGCGAGAAGAAAAAAATTAAACAAGATCTAAAAAAAGAAATGGCGGAAATTTTCTACGGAAGAAATATTCCCAAAGTCTAAAAAATAAGTGGGCTGTCGCAATGACAGCCCACTTATTTTCAATTGTCCGCTAAACAACGGCGCAATTAGTTTTTACTCAAACAAAACTGTAGATAGATACCGTTCGCCAGTATCAGGCAAAAGCACAACAATATTTTTACCGGCATTCTCAGCTCGCTCAGCCAGTACCGACGCAGCGTACACTGCCGCACCACTAGATATCCCTACCAAAAGGCCTTCCGTTTTAGCCAGTTCCCGCGCCGCCCCAAAGGCATCTTCAGTACTAACCGGAATAATCTCATCAAGAATCTTTACATTCAGCACCTCCGGTACAAACCCAGCTCCAATACCCTGGATTTTGTGCGGACCAGGATTGCCGCCTGATAACACCGGCGAATCAGCCGGCTCTACCGCAACAACTTTAAGCTCAGCCTTACGGGCCTTAAGTACTTCACCCACACCGGTTATCGTGCCGCCTGTTCCTACCCCGCCGACAAAAATGTCTACCTGCCCATCTGTGTCAGCCCAGATCTCTTCCGCAGTTGTTTTACGGTGAATCTCCGGATTCGCCGGATTTTTAAACTGCTGCGGAATATAAGCTTTTGGTGTCTCAGCCGCAAGATCCTCCGCCTTTTTAATCGCGCCTTTCATTCCTTCTGCACCCGGCGTCAACACAAGTTCTGCCCCAAGCGCCTTTAAAAGATTACGCCGTTCGATGCTCATCGTTTCCGGCATCGTCAATATCAGCCGATAACCTTTAGCCGCCGCAACAAAAGCCAGACCAACCCCAGTATTGCCGCTGGTGGGTTCGATAATAACCGAACCTTGACTAATTAGGCCTTTTTCCTCCGCATCCTTGATCATTGCATAACCGATTCTGTCCTTAACACTGCCTAATGGATTAAAATACTCCAACTTAGCCAGTAACTTAGCTTTCAGCTTTTTGCTGCCGCCATAATTATTAAGTGCCAGCAGCGGAGTATTACCAATAAGATCCGTTAAATTCTGAGCAATCCTTGTCATTATCATCATCCTCCTAAAATTGATATTCTTGGCATATATTTATCTTCCTTCAGCGGAAAAATCAAAGCGGCTGTACTATAAAGAAAAGGCTAAGAAACACCTTGCAGGTGTTAACCTTAGCCTTCAGCTTTCTGATCAGCGCAATATCAAATCTTTTGTTTAGTATATCCCTCTAGCATACTCTTGTCAAGTTACTATTCCACTTTTCTTTCACTTGACTACCCGTTAAACTCCCATTCTAACGCCGCATCCATTTTACCCTTTTCGGCAAACGCTTTAGCAGCCCTCAGCACTTTCGCTAATTCAATACAAGTATATTCCGCAAAAACTTCCACTTGTCCCCCGGTAGCAAGCTGTACAGTACCGGCTTTTGATTTAGCGGCGTCAATCAAAGTATAAAACGATTCATTATCATCAATGGTTACAAAGACATTATACAACCCATCATTACCGCCGCCAATACACATTGACCCTTCATCGCCGTCACCAATAACAACCTGGGTTCTTACCTTACCATCCAAGGCCCTTATCGCACTTTCAATTTGCCGCCACGTGGGATTATCCACATCCTGCCCCTTATCAGTTTTCTTCTCCCATTTATCAGAGTACATTACTTCCACAAACATTATATCCCTCCATTACCTTTTACCCCGACTGAGTACCGTTCTTCTGCCCAATAATATCTTGGAGTGTAACATTCGGATGAGTATAGTGTGTCTTGTCATCAGGCGTCAGCCTGCCAAGTGTTAGCGCTCGCACCGGACACCAATGGGCACAGGCAAAACAATTCTCGCAGTTTTCACCAAATACATACTTACTCCCATCCTTTTGAATATTGTTAGCAGGACATACTCTTTCACAATTGCCACATTTTATACATTTAGCGGTATCAATTGTTTTGGCATCAACCTTATAACCA
>JAGGAC010000014.1 GCA_017889635.1 Bacillota bacterium
GGAACAGGTGGATCCTCTTAGCTATCGACACCGAATATGCAATTTCACAACTTCTGTAGTATATCGCAACTTTTTTGTTATGTCAACACTTTTTTATCTATTGTTGCATTTTTCATCTGCATTATTTGCTTTTACAGAATTGGAGGCGACACCCAGATTTGAACTGGGGAATAAAGGTTTTGCAGACCTCTGCCTTACCACTTGGCTATGTCGCCTTATAACTGGAGCGGAAGACGAGATTCGAACTCGCGACCCTCGCCTTGGCAAGGCGATGCTCTACCACTGAGCTACTTCCGCGACCTTGGTGCGGTCGAGTGGATTTGAACCACCACGAGATTACTCCCACTAGCTCCTGAGGCTAGCGCGTCTGCCGTTCCGCCACGACCGCATTGCAAATTTATATCTAACGGATTTTTAGTATATCAGGCTGATACGTTTATGTCAACACCAGAATACGAACTTTGCTAAAACTTCCACCTTGATTCATAAAGCTAAATCTCCTCGAATATAATAGCTTAATGTATTTTATACATAAGGAGTCTTTTATATGACAAAGTTCCTAGAAATCGAACAAGTGCATTTCTACGAAATCAACTCTGTTTTACCGTTAACCCCAAACACGACTCCATTAACTTCTCCATTTCCCATTACTATAACTACCGGAGAAACCATCAACCTTGCATTAATCAATGTACCTGTCGGTTCCGAGCCCGACGGCATACTATTAAATGCCATAGTCAATTGGAGTGCGACTTTTACTCCAACTACAGCTTCAACAACTATAAACACGCCTGGCTATGCTGACGCAACCTTCGAACTCTTACGCAATGGGATCCTCATCACTAGAATTACTCAGACCGCCGCTCAAAAAGGTATTCCACTAAATTCCTCGCTCGATTTCTCGACTCCTATCCCAACCTATGAAATTGCTTCTATAATGTTTTTTGATACCAAAGCAATTTCCTGCAAAACAAATATCTATACCCTGCGGATTACCAATATATCGCTAGTTGCACCCCTGGTCGCTTCCGGAACCGCTACAACAAGTGCCCAAATTGGAGCAATATGTTTAATCGGCCAAAGAGTCAATGCACATAGAAATCTAACCCCGGTTGCCACAACTTAATTCACCACTCAGACCGCAGAAAAAATTTGACTCGCAAACTTTCGATTTAAAAAATATAAAGCACCCAATTACATGATACTCCTTACCTTATTGGCACCTCATGTATTACCGCACTTAGGTATTAATATTATATATTGTCAGGCTTGAATTTAAATTGGCAATAGCATTTGAGATACTCACGATGTTGGCTATGTTTGATATCGGATTTAAGGCTTGCTGCGCTAAGATTTCCTTTAATACAAACATTGTATATAGTGATATCGCGTTACCGGCGACTCCAACTAGCATACTATTTTTTGCTGCCAGTTTCTCCGCCTTTCGAAAAAGTCTAGCAGACTCCACCGGCAGGTTCATTGCCACCAAATCTATTAATGCAGTACTATCAGCTAATGAATTTATTGTTATTTCCTTATCCAACAAAATCCCCTCCGCCTAATTATATCTGCGCATAGTCAACGCTATTAGTTTATATATAATATTTTGAAAGGGCCTATTTGGATAGCACTTAGCTATAAACATCTTCCATTAGCATATATTAAGGCCTTAAACTAACCGACAGGATTATTCTTATGTTTACAAATTGTTGCTTTGATAGCGATATATTCTATTTCATCAGGCAAGACATCTTTTAACCGTTTCAATTTATCTGCGCCCACTTCTTCAATCTTAGCAAGAATCAACTTTTCATACTGGACCGGAATAAGCTGAGACCAGTCTATAGCATGGCCCTCTAGACTACAGCGTATTAAATGTTCCTGTATCGTCAATAACTTCAGATTGCGTTCTACGGCTATCTGTGTTAACGAGCGTCCAGTCCGGCATAAGTTTAGTGTAACAATATGACTTGGGATATCATCAACCTTACCTTCATCTTTGGTCGAACTTATCGCCTTATGACTTGGCATTAGCTCATGTTCAGCAACATACCCAGCTATAACCTCAATAAATTCGCTGCCATAGCGCTCTAATTTAGTCTCACCGACTCCTTTGATCAATCGCAAGGTCTGCCGCTCGGTTGGACAATATTCGCTCATCTCTTTCAACGTACTATCAGCAAACACCAAATAAGGCGGTACATTCTCCCGATCAGCAATTCGCTTACGTAATATTCTTAGTTCTTCAAACAATAAATTATCGTTCACTATTTTCTGAGGTCGTTTAGGAACCTTTTGCCAAACTTTAACGTTTTCCTTCAGTACCGCTATACCCCGGTCAGTCAGTTTAACTACTGGATATTCACTTTCTGTGAGGCAAAGATACCCTGAGGCAATTAGCCTATTAATGAGGTCTTTTATCTCTTGCAAGGTATCTTGTTTTAGTATTCCATAAACCGACAATGTATCAAACCCCTGTTGAAGAACCTTCTTGCTCTTCGAACCTTTCAGCACTTCAGCAACTAAAGTACTACCATAACGCTGATTCATCCGTAGTATGCATGAAAATACTTTTTTTGCTTCAATAGTTATATCAGTAAGTTCATTGTCATCTTTGCAATTACTGCAATTTCCACATTCATCTGCAAGCGTTGTCTCGCCAAAATATGCAAGAATATACCGCCGTAGACAGCCGGTCGTATAGCAGTAATCCACCATAGTTTGTAGCTTCGCATATTCACTGCTTTTACGTTCATTATCAGTTACCGATTGTTCAATCAGAAATTTCTGCAACATAATATCCTGCGCCCCAAACAACAATATGCATTCACTTGGTTCGCTATCACGCCCAGCCCTTCCAGCCTCCTGATAGTAAGCCTCCATATTTTTGGGCATGTTGTAATGAATTACATAACGCACGTTAGATTTATCAATCCCCATGCCAAAAGCATTAGTAGCCACCATTATTTTTATGTCGTCATGAATAAAAGCCTCCTGGCTTTTTCTTCGTTCCTCATCAGTCAAACCAGCATGGTATTTCCCTACTTCATAGCCTCGTTTGCTAAGCAATGTATGTGTATTGTCAACTTCTTTGCGAGTTGCAGCATAAATTATACCTGAATGATTCTTGTTTGCAGCCACATAATTCAGAACAAAATCCTGTTTATTCTCTCCGCGGATAACAGAAAAAAACAGATTAGTGCGATCGAAACCAGTAAAATATGTTTGAGGATTGTTTAGCGCCAACAGATTAACAATGTCCTTCTTAACATTATCCGTAGCCGTTGCGGTAAATGCGCCAATAACCGGGTGTTGAGAAAGCCGGGCAATAAACGGTCCAATAGCCCGATAGCTAGGCCGAAAATCATGTCCCCACTGCGATATACAGTGAGCTTCGTCAATTGCTACCAACGATATTTTCAAGTTTTCAATAGCAGTCTGAAATTGTTCTGCTTCCAGCCGTTCCGGAGCAACATAAAGCAATTTGTACCGACCAGCTTGAGCATTGTAAATACGTTTATTTACTTCAGAGACGGATAACGAACTATTAATATAAGTTGCTGAAATACCAAGACTGAAAAGAGTATCAACCTGATCTTTCATCAGCGAAATAAGCGGTGAAATAACAATAGTTATACCCGGCAACATTAACGCCGGCAACTGAAAGCACAGAGATTTACCAGCCCCCGTAGGCATAATGGCTACAGTATCGTTACCATTCATAAGAGACTCCACTATTTCGGCCTGTCCTGGACGAAACTCCGAATAGCCATAGTATTTTTGCAATAGCTTCCGGGCATTTTCCATCTTATTTTCGCTCCCATCGATTGCTGTTTATGGTATTAACTTCTTAGTAGCCTTTACAAATTCCTGGTTTATTCGGCACTATATTTTCTTTTCCATATCAACATGTTCAATACTAGCCTCAAGATAAATATCCCCATACGATTGGTAACCAAGACGTTCATAAAACTTCCTAGCGTGTAGTTGCGCGCTAAGTTTCACCCATTTATAACCGAGTTTTTGAGCTTCCACCTCAATCCTATTCATAATCCTTCTGCCAAAACCGCTACCCCGTTGCTTAGACAGCACAGCAACTCGTTCGATTTTTATAATAGCATCCCCATACGGACGAAACCTGGCCGTTCCTACAATACTCCCTTCATTAAATATAAGCACATGCAATGTAGCACTATCATTGTCATATTTATCAAATTCCAAGTCTTCAGGAACATTTTGGTCTTCAATAAATACTTGACGTCTAATTGCATATGCTTCTTCCATGTCTTTAGCCGCAGTTCCAGACAAAACTCTAATCTCCACTTTTCTATCCCTCCGTGTTTTATTATTTCTAATCTTACCCGAACAAAGAAATACTGCCGACAACAAAATTGTCGGCAGTATTTCCTTATTACCAGCAGTATTCTAATCGCCACCCATCCAAGCTATAAATCCTTCGACAAAGCATTATTAAACATTATGACTTCTACAATCGAAAGATCGTTTCTAAAATATAGGTCTATTACCACACCGGTTTTCTTACTTACTACTGGTTTAGCAGACATAAAATGCGAAAACTGCACAACTTCCGCTTGACTCCCATCACTAAGCATAACAACAGAACCAATCAAAGTACGGCATATATTACGGATAAGGACCTTACAGCATTCCTTGTCAAGCCGTATAAACATATCCTCAATTAAAGTTTCTAATGCAGTAAATGGAGTAACGCTTTTCTGATAAATTCGTTCAGTTGTCATCGCATCATATACATCAGCAACCGCAACAATTTTAGCTACCGGATGAATATTACGCGAAACTAATTTATTTGGATATCCCTCACCATTTTCACGTTCATGATGCTGCAAAATTGCATACAATACCGCAGAGATTATACCCGGAATATTTTTCGCCATATAATAACCGTATTCAGGATGTAGATTAATTGTTTTTCGTTCTTCACAAGTAAGATTGCCCGGTTTTTCTAAAATTGCTCTGGAAATTTGTGACTTACCTATGTCATGCATAAGTCCACAAAGCACCAGTATCTTTGTTTGTTCTATCGGTAGGTTCAACCACCTACCAAGCACTCCAGCAATAATTCCGGTATCCACCGCATGCCGACTAGTATAGTCAGTAAAGGGTTTAATTTTATACAATTTAGCTAAAACGCTTTTGCCTTGCGCCAATTGGTAGAGATCCAATGTCGCCAAATTCCGAAGTGCCTCATAAGGCAAGTTCTCATCTTCTCGCATACGCTCAAACAATTCGTTTGTTAACTTTACTGCTTTTGTGTACTGTTGTATGAAATGAATTTCATCTTCTGCTAGAGCATCCTTAATATTTTCAATGCGACAGTCATTGCCCCAATTATTGCAACTTTCTGCTTTCACCCGAACCGTATTAATTCCCCAATCTGCAAGCCGCCGGATAATATTCGTTGTCAGAACCGTATTTTGCTGTAACACTAACAGATTATCGCGCCACACTCCTGCTGAAATAACCATTCCCGGCTTGACAGCTTTTGTCATCATTAATACTCCCGCCACAAGAAACACACCTCTTATTTAGAGTTATTAATGTATTTTTCTTCCAAAAATGAAAAATTCCTGCATTTATTGCAGGATAATACAATATATTATAATTTTATTAAGCAGCTTGAGATTTCCACTAACCCACAGAAGGCCCGCCGTAGTTTTGCTAGTTTTGTTTAGCAACTTCCAAAACCTCTTCCGCTTTAAACACTTTCGTAATAAATCTTGTCAAGTTTACTGCGAGATCAATAATTTTGCCCTCACCTTCCATAACTTTCCCCCGCTCGTCAATTACCACCCTAACCGTCGGCCGAGACTGTAGTTTCGGAAACGTGTTTACAACTATCGCAATTTCTCCAGTATCTAATAGAACAGTCGAACCAACTGGATATATCGCCACACTTTCCAAAAACACATCTGTAAATTCCGGATCAAGCTTTGTTCCTCTGGATCCAAGCATTATTTCGTAGGCTTCATGCGGAAGCATTGCTTCTCGATACGGTCGATCAGCAGTAATAGCATCATAAAGATCCGCAATTGCCACTATCCGAGCAAAAAGATGAATCTCCTCTCCCCTAAGGCCACGAGCATAGCCAGCACCATCGTAGGATTCATGATGCTGATAAGCTACATGGGCCGAGACCAAAGGCATCGAATAATCTCTTCGCAAAATATCGAAACCTTTATCTGTATGTTGCCTCATCTCTGTCCATTCCTCAGGAGTAAGCGATCCAGGTTTATTCAGTATTTCTTGAGGAATCATCATCTTCCCTAAATCGTGCAATATTGCTCCCATCGCTAGTTCAAACAATTGACCTTCACGAAAGTTCAACTTTATCCCAAGCATCACCGAAAGCAGACATACGTTGATCGAATGACCAAAAGTGTAATCATCATGTATTCGGATATCCGAAAGATGGATGAGAAAGTTGCGATTATCCATAGAATCTTCGATTATTTTTACAACTACCTCTGATATCGTTGAAAGATCAACAACTTTTTTTAAGCGAAACAGTTCGAATGTCTTCTGGATCTCCCTAATCGCTTCAACCCTCGTCTTTTCATGCAGTATTTCTTGCGGCTCAATATCCAAAAAGGGGTGTCTAATATAAACGGAGTCAATTCCCAACTTTTTTATCTTTAAAATCAATCGACGATCTAACGCGGTATCCGCAGCAAGCAACTTAGTTCCATTAGCATTATAAATATTGCGTGCAATTATCATCCCTGGCTTAAGGTAATTTGTAGCCAATCGAAGCATAAATAATCCCCCAATCACTTTACAGCAACAAGTTCGACATAACTATTCGATTTTTCTTACTATATAAATCTAAATAAATCTAAAATCTTTTTATAATATATCCCCAATAAATCAGCTTGACTTTTGTCTAAAAATTCTATTATATGAAATATTCCACATGAAATTATTTATGTCCTTCGACAAATCATGCGTTTATTTAGCCACACCACAATAAAAGTCCTGCAAAGCATCAAAACCTTGCAAGACTTTCGATTAGTTACACTAATATTTCTTTCTCCTCACCGCGTTCTACAATGACCTACCACGCAGCATTTATCAGAAATCGTCTTTTGACGTTAAATCCTATCACGTCTTAAGAAAAAGCAATTTCACGATATCGCTCATCATTTCTTATAAATTTCATACCTAGCTACAACATTTCTCGCCGTCGATTCGCAGTTCACAGACCTAAAACCAAAGGCCTTGTTAGCTCCATCGACAAATGCCCCAAGCCACATTTCATAGAACCCATTCATGACCTTTGCATCGACGCCGACCCGTTTCCAGTTTGGCAGCTGAGTATATGCGCCTTTATCCCAAATAAAAGCAGTTGACCGAGATTCAATAACCATATCAGCCTGATCACAAGGCATACCGTTAAGATAGTAATCATTCAGTGCTTTGTAAATTCCAGGCGCAGTATCCAACTCATACTTACCTTGAGCCCTAGCATTTTCACCATATGCTTTTCCATGCTCCCGAAAAGCCTTTCCGAGTAATTGAACGCCAGCATCACCGCATACTTCAAGAAGTTCTTTAATAAAAGCGGCTTCCCTGGACTCAGCAATATTAATTTGCCGCTGCAACCATCCATGTATATTATCATGTTCAATAAGTTCGCCAAGATCGACATCAGGCAGCTTCTTGCCATACGTCTGCCATACCTGCTCCCTTAATTCCTCAGCAGTTTCACCGCACATTGCGGCAGCATTTTCGAAAATATAATCTTCTCGATTATTAATCACACGAATTTTTTCAAATAGCCAATAATGAATCGGGCCAATAAACGTGCTCACTACTCATCACTCCTAGCATTAATTTTATCTCAAAGCTTCTGCTAACTTACTTACACTGACATACACTTTCTCCCCCAGCAACTCTTTAACTATATTGTATCCGTTCTTCACTATGAATACTTTGACCCAGATCACAATAAATCTGTTTTACACTAAACCCACCACTCAAAAAGCCTGTTTGCCAGCCAAATAATGTCTGACAAACAGGCTTCATTCTTATTTCAAAGAAAAACCAAGCTACATCTTATCCTCATAATACTGGCGTAATCCCACCATGTCAATAATAATAATCCGGCGCTCATCTCCATCCAGCACCCTGTCTTTTTTCATAATACCAAACACCCGACTGACAGTCTCCCGGGTTGTCCCCGCCATATTAGCAACCTCTTGTCTTGTAATATCCACCGCCACTTCCAAACCACGGTCAGTAGCTTGACCATAACGCTGAGCAAGACTTTCCAAAGTCTGAGCTATTTTGGCGTAACTGTCAGAAAAGGCCAGCGATTTTACCTTTACCTGAACATACTGAAGCTTTCTACTTAAAACCCTGATAATATTTAAAGCTAATTGCGGATGGCTGATAATAACACGCTCAAGCTCGCTGTTTTTTATAATGCCGATGCAAGCTTTCTCTATAGCAACAGCTGTAGCTGGATAAGTTCCTTGGTTAAACAGCAACACTTCAGCAAAAACCTCACCTGGACCTAAAATATTGATTATATGTTCTCGCCCGTCAGCTGATAATTTTACTATCTTGACTTTGCCGCTTTTAACGTAATGAAATCCCGCACCAGGTTCCCCCTCGCAGAAAACGGTATCATTCTTTTTATACTTGCGCTCAATAATCACTTGATTTATAATAGCCAAATTCTCAGGCGCCAAGTCTTCAAATACAGGTACATTTCTTAAATATTCAAAATCCAACTTGCCGTCCTCCCGCCAGAAAACCAGATTTTTCATAACCCAAATTTAATAATTCTAGCAATATAGCGCTAGAACCAACCACCGCTCAACAAAAATACTACAAAACAATCAGTTCATACTCGCGGGTTCCCATCCCAAGCTCTTCTCCATACCGCAATTGAATTGAGCCGTCAATGTACGAACGTAAACCATGAAACTTGTCAGCACCAGCTTCACAATTACAAGTGAGTAAAGTTGAGGATAATCCTATTTGTTTATTGACCAAATCGTAACTTGCTTGGTCAATAGCTACAGGGTCAGTAGACGCCAAAAAACCGATATCCGGAACAATCGGAGCATCACTCCAAGGCACGCAATCGCAATCCGGAGTAATATTCATTAAAAAGTTTATATAACCAATCCTATTCTTATGTGTCTTTGTCACGCCATAACCATATTCAGTCATTCTTTCAATCAAGGCAGGTAAATCAGTTGTCCAATCCATTCCCACAGCCTTAACCGGACATACTGTTAAACACTCCCCACAACCGATACATTTATCTAGAGCTATACTTGCCTTTTTTGCACTAATAGCAATTGCCTTTTCCGGACAAACAGTTCCACACTTTGCACACCCAATACATCTCTCATGTTCTACTACCAATTTCGTGGCATGTTGCTCTTTTTTCCCAACTGCTGGGGCTCCGCCCATAGCAATATTCTTTATTGCTCCGCCAAAACCAACCATCTCATGCCCTTTAAAATGTGACAACACTATCATGCTGTCAGCACTAACAATATCTTTGGCCAGCTTTACCTTATCAAAATGCTTTTTACTAATCTCCACCTCCGCAATGTTCTCACTGCGTAAGCCGTCGGCAATAATTATCGGCGCCCCGGTAACGGTGTAATCAAAACCATGTTCAAGGGCAGTCTGTAAGTGATCCACAGAATTATGCCTACTTCCCGAGTAAAGAGTATTAGTATCAGTAAGGAATGGTTTAGCCCCCTGGGCTTTTACTTTATCCACCACTTGCCGTACAAAAACAGGGTTGATAAAACCGTCGCTGCCACGTTCACCAAAATGCAGTTTTATGGCTGTAAGATCATCCTTTCGAATAAACTCATTCAGACCGGCACGGTCAAATAGAGCTCTGATCTTACTTATCTTATTACTCTTATCAGTTCTTGTCCGTAAGTTTACAAAATAAACCTTGCTCGGCATCCGCTTCATCCTTCCTCTATACAAACTGAAATGTAATCCAGTTATGCTTAATATTACACCTTTGAGTATACTCGAAGTCAACAACTTTTATTAAAAGAAATAGATTTCATTCTACGAATCGAAGCGCCAGATTTGTAACTAATATTATTATTCGAAATAATATCGACAAAACAAGTCATTATTTTACAGGAAAACTATAAACTTTTATCGAAATCTTATTATAAAATAGTATTAGCAAGAGGAGCTATAGTAAATATGGGATTAGAACGTTTAATTGTGGGAGAATTAGCCTTCCCAGTCCAACATCGAATACTTAATATAGTACTGCTTTTAGGAATTTGCCTAGCAACCTTGAGCTGTGTCTTTTTTTCATTGTTTCGTTCAGGAACTATACTTTTATTTGTCAGTGTGACAAGTGCTGTAACTTTAATAAGCTTCTATTACTTATTATTTAAAAGAAAAAATTACACTCATACAGCTTTTTTAGCAATAATAATTTTTGGGTTTGCAGTTGTCCCTTTGATGTGGATTTTCAGAGGAGGGATATATGGCGGTACGCCGTTTTACACCCTAATGTACGCTGCAATGATTACCACATTGCTCCGTGGCAAAAGCAGATTGGTGGTTCTAATCTGCTTTGTTATAATGCTCTCAGTTCTGATAATAGTACAGTTTTTCAACCCCTCCTTTATTATAGTCCCATTCATCGGCGATAAAGAAAGATATCTTGAACTGTTTTTTTCTTTGCTGATTGCAATGGTAACCTTTATCGCCTTTTTTATGGTTATTCTTAATCACTATACTCTTGAATATCAAAAATCGAGAACCTACTTATCACAGCTTGAAAAGCAAAAAATGGAGATTGAGCTGGACCGGTTAGATCGCCTGAATCTGATTGGTGAAATGGCTGCAAGTATCGGTCATGAAGTAAGGAATCCACTGACAACTGTTCGAGGTTATCTGCAGTTATTTAAACAGCAGCAGGCATTTTCAAATTACCAAGAACGCTTTGATATTATGATTGGCGAATTAGACAGAGCAAACCTTATTATCACCGAATTTCTTTCGTTAGCTAAAAACAAAACAGTACATCGAAAAAGGGCTAACCTCAACATAATAATTGGCAATATCCAATTACTACTTCATGCTGATGCTTTACTGCAAGGAAAAAAACTTACGATTGAGCTAGAAGATATTCCCGACCTCTTACTCGACGAAAACGAAATTCGTCAATGCATCCTAAACTTTGTGCGAAACGCCTTTGAAGCTACCGGCAACGAAGGTATCGTCGTATTGAAAACCTATATCGAAGATAACGAAGTAGTTCTATCGGTTCAAGACAATGGCGAAGGCATCCCCCCAGAGGTATACGCCAAATTAGGCACTCCCTTTTTGACAACAAAACACCAGGGAACTGGACTGGGACTTCCGGTTTGTTATCGTATTGCCGACCGCCATCAAGCGAAAATAGAAGTTAAAAACAGTCCGTCAGGAGCCACATTTTCAATTAAGTTTAGTATGCTTTAACCACCACGAAACCAAAACTAAGCCCTGACCGCATAACAACTAAGAAACCTCAGTCTAGCAGGGCTGAGGTTTCTTAGTTGTTATGCATTTTTAAAAATCAACTTTTTCACCGTTAAACGCGCAAGTAAATAACCTTTTCATTTCTTCAAAGCTAATAGCGCGTGGATTAGAACTTGTGCAGGGATCTTTTAGAGCATTGGCTGCAATGCTTTCAAGACTTTTCGCAAAAAACTCCGAAGCTACTCCAGCAAGCTCTAAATTAGCCGGGATATCAAGTAATCTGTTGAGTTCATCAATAAACGCAACCAGATTATCGACCAGTTCTGCTTGGCTTGAACCCGTCATACCCATTGTTTTAGCCACCTTAGCATAGTCGGCACTTGCCGTTTTCTTATTGAAATCAATTACAAACGGCAAGAGAATGGCATTGGCACAGCCATGCGGAATATGATATAACGCCCCAATTTTGTGAGCCATACTATGAGTAATACCTAACAACGCATTAGTAAAGGCCATTCCAGCCAGACATTGAGCGATATGCATCTGTTCTCGTGCTTCCCGATCACCCTGATATGACTTGATTATGTACTCCTGTACCATTAGTATTGCCTGCAAAGCTAGAGGATCAGAAAAAGAAGAACGCCCAGTCGCGACATACGCTTCTAACGCATGAGTTAACGCATCCATGCCCGTATGCGCCACCAGTTTAAGTGGCATAGTTTCCGCCAAGTCCGAATCAACAATGGCAATATCAGGCGTAAGATTATAGTCAGCTAATGGGTACTTGATTTTGGTACTGTAATCAGTAATCACCGAAAAAGCAGTCACTTCCGTGGCTGTACCGCTTGTCGAAGGTATGGCAGCAAACCGAGCCTTGCTCCGCAAAGCAGGTACCGTAAATGGTTCTTTGACATCGTCAAACGTCTTTTCCGGATGCTCGTAGAAAATCCACATTGCTTTGGCCGCATCAATAGGCGAACCACCGCCAATTGCGACAATCCAGTCGGGTTCAAAATCACACATCAGCTCCGCACCATGATAAACAGTCTCAACAGAAGGGTCGGGTTCTACACCTTCAATTAGCTTTACTTCCATTCCAGCTTTTCTAAGACTCGTGATTGCTTTGTCCAAAAAACCAAATTTCTGCATGGAGTTACCACCCGTCACCACAACAGCCCTTTTTCCTTCCAGTCCTGCCAACACCTCAGTCATGCACCCACTGCCAAAGTAGATATCTCTGGGAATAGTAAACCGCTGCATCACATCATCCCCTTTGTTAGTTGTTTTTCACGTTTTCCCTTGCACCGATTATGCAGCCAAAACCATTCATCAAAATCCCAATTATCACTATTAGCACTTGCATGTATAACTCCATCGCCATAAGTTGACACCTCTCACACCGCTCCTGCTCCATTAATGCACCATGCTGATTTTGGTTCTACTTTAAATTGGAAAACGCAATACTTCTACTAGCATATGCCAAAAGCAAGCACTACTATTCTCAGCAATGTTACACAAAGCTCATTTGAACTGGTAAACTACACATAATTTAACTTACCACCTTCATGAGGTGATAACAACAGTTCCTAAAAACTAAATTGAATTATAATTCCCAGGAACTATTATTTAATATTATGCAGAAAAATCAAACAACTCTGTCTATAGGTATAGGCCTATCGCTTCTTTTAACCCGACTTGTATTATAACCATATTGTTCCTGTACTAGCGCAATCGCCACAGCTGAAATTAGGCAAGGTATGGCAAACGCCAAAAAGCTTTGGAATAGTGTAGCCTTCATTGCTAGCAGCACTCCACCTACCAATGGACCAAGCAGACCGCCGGCGCGCCCCAAAGCGAGTCCCCAGCCCATCATCGTCGACTTCACCGTTGGCGGAAAGTACTGGGCAATATAAGCATGAGTTAAATTCTGCGTACCCATTGTACACACGCCTGCCACCGCAACAACCAAAACCGAAAGATAAAGCTCCATGGGAATGCTTAACAGTAAAATAGAAACAAAAGCAATAGAGTATAGCAACAAAGAAATTCGCTTGGCACCAAAACGATCAGCCAAATACCCAATAATCGGACTTGCTATACCCGCACCAAGAAATAGAGCTAGATAAATAATTAAACTTGCCCCAAAACCATGACCTGCATCCATCATCAGCTTAGGAATCCATGTATTGGTGCCGTAAATTACAAATACATTCATAAAATACACCAGCCAGAATAGCAAGGCGCTTAAAGCTCTATTGTCTGCGAACACCTTAGCAATCGATGACTTTTCCTCTGCTTTAGGATATACGAAACTTGCATCATTAGGCACCAGCATCTCTGGTCGCAAATGCTTCAGCACGTTTCTAAGTTGGTGATCCTTGTTTTTTATTACAAGCATCCACGGCGCTTCCGGCATATACTTAATCAAGAATGGTACAGCAAAAATTGCCAGCGAACCAAAATAATATACAGATGACCAACCATACGGTACTAACAGCCATAAAGCCGCAAGAGCCGACATAATACCGCCAATCTGCATTCCTGTAGCAACCGTCGAAACTGCAGTTTGCCTATATTTACGCGGGAAATATTCGGAAACTAATGCTACTTCATTTTGCAGCGTCATCCCCATACCTATCCCCGATCCAATTCGAGCAATGGCAAACCAAACCGGGCCGTTTGCCAAAGCACATGCGAAAGTACCAATAGAAAATATTATAACTGAAGAAATTATTGTGTTTTTTCTTCCCCATTTATCGCCAAGAGCTCCACCTATGATTGCACCAAATACAGATGCACCAAACCCACAGCTTGCGATAAATCCAGCATAGGCCGGCGACATACTCCATTGACTTAGCAACAGAGGAATTGTTGCACCATATACCACAAGATCATAACCATCAAAAGAAAGTGATACTATGCAGCAAAGAAACACTTGAATATGATAAAATTTGAGAGAAGCTTCGTCAATGAGGTTTTTAACGTTTATAACGTTCATAAATTTCGCCTCACATATTCACTTTGCCAAAATTTTTCAATCCTCTTCCATGCCTTTGTCACAAAAAACCGCTAATTCTTGATTACTGCTAAAGTCTGCCCTGTTTGTATCGAGTCACCAGCCTTTACATACACACTATCTACAATGCCGTCACTTGGCGACAAAATCGGGTTATGCATTTTCATAGCTTCCACAACTAGCACTTCCTGGCCCTGATTTACGGTATCGCCAACGTTTACTTTGACTGCGATTACCGTCCCAGGCATTGGTCCAATAATCGTTTTCCCGACTCCGCTGGCAATTGGATTTGATGACGCATTCGGCATTAACATCGGCTCAACTGCTAACTGCGAACTATTAGTCATCACGTCATACTCAGCAGGTCTTATAGGTGCGTCGTTTTTTTTCTCGACCGTGACATCATAAGATTTGCCATTCACGGTTATAGTGTACGTTGTCACCACTTTCACTCCCCCTATATATAGTAAAACCAACCTTATTGTCGGCTACGAATCAAATCCTGCCGTCCGAAAAGCGCCCAGTTGCAAGCGTTCGACGAGATATTCAACACCTTGAATTTTTCTAAGCCTTCAATTTCAGCAACCGCAGCCATAATAACAGCTATTAACTCCGCGCCATCCAGTTGGCAGGTTTCGCAATTATCTGGCATAACTGACGGCAAATCCGTCGCAGCAGCCACCTCATCTCTATCCGTATGGCTTCGCACATAAATGCAGACCCCAGCAAAAAAAATTACCAGCAATATTACCAATACAGCAACCACTTTTATTCCTCCCTGGCTTCGTATTGGTCACCAAAACCGCTATCTCGGCCTCGCTCGAGCACCGTACGTCTTTGAGTCATACAAGTTCTTTCCTTTATAATTGTATAAAAATAGTATCCGAGCGTAACCGCTAAAGCCAGTAGAAAGGCAAAAAAATTCATCTTAAACGCCCCCTAATTCATCCGCTTATTTACAAATAAGCGCTAACATTATTCCTCCCGAAATAGCAGTCCCAAATACCCCTGCCAAGTTAGGACCCATAGCATGCATAATTAAGAAGTTGTACGGGTTCTCCTTGAGCGCAACAACATGGGCTACCCTGGCGGCAATAGGTACCGAAGCGATACCAGCCGAACCAACTAACGGGTTTATTTTTTCTTTCAGAAATAAATTCATGACTTTCGCGCCGATAACCCCAGAAGCTGTCCCACCAAGAAAGGCAACTAAACCAAGACCGATAATAAGCATTGTTTTATATGTCAGGAATCGATCAGCGGCCATTGTTGACCCAACCGCTACCGTAAGAATAATAGTTATAATATTCATAAGCTCGTTGGCAGCGGTTTTTGCCAGACGTTCAACCAGCAACACTTCCCTTAGCATATTGCCCAGCATTAGCATTGTGATCAGAGGAGCTACCGGCGGCAATAAGAGATTAACAATTATTGCAATAACAAAAGGAAAAACTATCTTTTCAATACGGCTAACTGGTCGGACTTGCTTCATCACAATTGACCGCTCCTCTTTCGTGGTTAATAATCTCATCACCGGCGGCTGAATTAAGGGCATCAATGCCATATAAGAGTATGCAGCTACGGCGATCTGCGGCAAAAGATGAGGTGCAAGTTTCATTGTAACAAAAATGGCCATTGGACCGTCAGCGCCGCCAATAATACCTATTGCCCCCGCTTCCGCGACACTAAATTCCCCTGTCAGTTTAGCCAAAACAATAGCAATAAATATTCCAGCGTGAGCAGCCGCCCCCAAAATCATTAAACTTGGCCGAGAGATCATCGGCCCAAAATCAGTCATAGCCCCAACACCCAAGAAAATGAGCGGTGGAATAATTACCATCTCGACACCGCGAAAAGCATAATAGAATAACCCACCCGGCGCCGTAAGATCTGATCCCGGCACATTGGATACAATGCACGAGAAACCAATGCCGAGAAGAAGAAATGGTTCGTATTTCTTTGCCAGAGCCAGGTATACCAATAAACCGCCGACAATAATCATGATAATATTGCCGATTGAAATTAAGGTTAAACCTGTCTGTTCACCAAGAACGAACAAAAGACCAATAAATTGCTCAAACATAGTTTCCCGTCCTCCATATTCCCAATTTGAAATTCAATGTCCGTCTTTCAACTGTTCATCGCTAATCTTACCAAGCTTGTTTAACAGGGGAAATATATGCAATATAAGACTAATGCCATAAATAATTACAATACTAAGAAAAAAATCAATGATACTTAAAATAACAGCCCCCTCCAAAGTATCCGGAACAGTCACTGGCACGATAGTCATATCTTTCTTGCTCCTCTCAACAAATCTATTATTAAAGTGGTATATTGCCGTGCTTTCTAGCGGGCCGACTTTCCCGTTTTGTGGCCAACATGTTGAGAGCCGTAATAATTCGCGGCCTGGTTTCGGCAGGTTCGATAACTTGGTCAACAAAACCACGCTCCGCCGCCTTATAAGGGGTGGCAAATTCCTCTACATACTTCATAGTCTTGGCCTTGGCCTCTGGGTCATCACGAAAAATGATATTTGCCGCTCCAGCAGGACCCATTACCGCAATCTCGGCTGACGGCCAGGCCATAACTTGATCAGCCCCCAAATCCTTAGAGCACATTGCCATATACGAACCGCCGTAAGCTTTGCGAGTAATTACTATGGCGTATAATACCGCCAGTTTCCTGCCCAGTTCCCGGCAGAAAGCCAGGTACATCGACCAGATTGACCAACGAAATGTTGAAAGCATCGCAGAACCTGATAAATCGGGCTGATTTATCTGAAGCATTAATATCAAGACAACCCGCCATCACCATCGGCTGGTTCGCAATTACCCCCACCGTCCGACCACCAAACCGGGCAAAACCAGTAATAATATTTTGAGCGTAGTAGATGTTAGCCTCATAGAATTCACCGTTATCAACAATGGTTTTGATAATATCTTTCATATTATACGGCTGGTTGGGATTATCAGGTAAAAAGCTGTCTAATGCTGCCTCAGTACGATTCGAATCATCGTCAGTACTTTTAAGCGGCAGTTCATCAAGATTGTTGCTTGGTAAGAAACTTAGAAGATAACGCACCTGCTGCATACAGTCTTCATCAGTCTCAGCCGCAAAATGAGCCACACCGGAAATAGAATTATGAGTCATTGCTCCCCCCAATGCTTCAGCAGTAACTTCTTCGGCCGTGACTGATTTTATTACCTGCGGGCCAGTTATGAACATTTGGCTAGTGTTTTTGACCATAAAGATGAAATCAGTCAGTGCAGGCGAATATACCGCTCCACCCGCACACGGCCCCATAATTACCGAAATTTGCGGGACCACTCCGGATGACAAAGTATTACGATAAAATATCTTCCCATATCCGCCCAGCGCATCAACTGCTTCTTGAATCCTCGCTCCCCCTGAATCATTGAGACCAATAATTGGCGCACCCATTTTAAGAGCTAGGTCTTGCACCTTAACGATTTTAGCGGCATGCATTTCTCCGAGCGAACCGCCGATCACCGTAAAGTCCTGCGCATATACATATACAAGACGGCCATTCACCGTGCCGTAACCAGTTACAACGCCTTCCCCCGGCGCTTCAACCTTTTCCATCCCGAAATTAGTACACCGATGCTGGACAAATTGGTCAATTTCCACAAAGCTTCCATCATCCAGCAATTTATCTATTCGCTCACGGGCAGTAAGCTTACCACTGGCATGCTGCTTATTGATACGCTTTTCTCCGCCGCCAAGCTTAACCTTGGCTTGCATTGCTTTTAGTTCCTGGATTTTTTCCTGAATGCTAGCCATATAGCACCTCCTAGCAACTGGCATTACGGACTTAAAAGTTAATATCACTGGCGCTCAGATAACTCTAGCAGCACTCCCCCGCTGCTCTTAGGATGGATAAACGCGATCTTAGCGCCGCCAGCGCCGTAGCGCGGCACTTCGTCAATCAGACGTATCCCTTTAGCTTTTAAATCAGCCAATGCATTTTCAACATTGTCTACGCGAAGAGCCAAATGTTGGATTCCCTCACCATTCTTTTCGATAAACTTTGCCACCGGTCCATCCGGCGCGGTCGATTCCAGAAGCTCAACCTCACTGTCGCCGCAAGGAATAAAGCACACTTTTACTTTTTGCTGCTCAACCAACTCTTCTCCAAACACCGTCAGTCCCAGTACTTCACTATAGAAATTCTTTGTCGCAGCCAAATTTTTCACTGCAACTCCGACATGATCAACTTTTAAAATCTTGAACATATTACCTTCTCCTCATTTTTTTGCCTACCGCAATATGTCGGCCAAAATATTATTGACAATGTTGTACGGCGTTTGCCGGTGACCTTCGATGCTATCCACCAACAAATCCAACTTTCCTGGAGCCATAACACTCTCCAGCACGTGCCTGCTGATCTGTTCATTAAGCAATAAGAGAAGTTCGTTCTTTGTCCGCGCACTGCGGTGCCGCACAAATTCGCCTGAATTATAAAGATAACTTATATGATCGGCAATAGCTCCGATCAGAGCTTCCACCCCATCACCGCTATTGGCCACCGTTCTTTTTACCGGCGGCCTCCAGGCAACCTTACTTGAATTCAAGTCCAACATCATTTCAAGCTCGGTTTCTAATCGTTCAGTGCCATCTCGATCAGCTTTGTTGATTACGAAAATATCGCCAATCTCAAGAATCCCGGCCTTAATTGCCTGAATGTCATCGCCAAGCCCTGGGACAAGCACCACCACCGTGGTATCTACGACTTTAATGACATCCACTTCAGACTGTCCTACCCCGACTGTTTCAACAAAAATAACGTCTTTACCGAAAGCATCCATGATCTTCACGACTTCCACCGTCTTCTTAGCCAGACCGCCCAAGCTCCCCCTTGTTCCCATGCTGCGAATAAAAACTCCTTGATCCAATGCCAACTCATTCATCCGAATCCGGTCACCTAAAATAGCTCCGCCGTAAAACGGACTGGTCGGGTCTATTGCTACGATGCCTACCGTCTTTCCCTTGCGTCGATATTCCTTGGTCATTTTATCAACAAGCGTACTTTTGCCAGCACCCGGCGGTCCAGTAATCCCAACCACATGTGCTTTGCCGGTATGAGGATATATCGCCTGCATCAGAGTAACTGCTTCGTCATATTCATTTTCCACCGCCGTAATAGCACGCGCTAGGGCAAGCCTCGAACCAGCCAATAATTCTTGGACAATATCCATTAGACTTTGCACCACCTCTAGAAACCCAATCTATAGCAGTAATACCTCTGATAGCTCCGTTCCCCAATAGCCGCTTATTTAATATTGGCCTTGATAAATTCAACAATGGATGCGGTCGAAGTCCCTGGAGTAAATATTTCAGCTACACCAGCCTGTTTTAGACCCGGGGCTACAACATTTACATCTTCCTCCAAGGCGGCTTCAGCGATTTGCTCCGGAGTCTGGCGCAATCCGGTGTAGATTACTTCGAATCCGGCATCGCGCAAGGCACGGGCCACTACTTTGGCACCACGATCATGGCCGTCGAGCCCAGGCTTAGCAACCAATACTCTTATCCGTCTTTGCATCCTCGTCCCTCCTCTTACCTTCGCTTACAGGCTGACATGGGCTTCATATTCGCCAAATACTCTGCGCAAAACACCGCAAATTTCTCCCAGCGTCCCATATACTTTGACCGCATCAAGGATAAAGGGCAAGAGATTTATCTTTTCATCTTTAGCGGCCTTTTCCAATGCAACCAACTTTATCTGAAGTGCATTATTGTCTCGCTTCGCTCTAAGCTCCGCCAGTTTCTTTTTCTGCAATTCACCTACCGAAGCGTCTACCTGCAGTAGCCCTTCCAACGGCTTTTCCTCAATTTGAAACTGATTCACGCCGACAATAACCCGGTTCTTTCTTTCCACTTCCATCTGCCACTTGTAGGCACTTTCTTGAATTTCCCTTTGAATATATCCTTTTTCAATAGCGACAACTGCACCGCCTATATCGTCAATCTTCTTTATGTAATCCCAACATTCTTGTTCAATTTTATTGGTTAGAGCCTCGATGTAATATGATCCGGCCAACGGATCAACTACATCGGCCAGGCCGCTTTCATATGCTACAATTTGCTGTGTCCGAAGCGCAGTCCGCACTGCATCCTCATTTGGCAGCGCCAGTGCTTCATCTTTAGAATTGGTATGCAGCGACTGAGTTCCGCCAAGTACAGCCGCCGCAGTCTGAAGCGCGACACGCACAATGTTGTTCTCCGGCTGCTGAGCGGTAAGCATCGAACCAGCAGTTTGGGTATGAACCCGAAGCATCCATGATTTCGGATTAACAGCCCCAAAGCGTTCTTTCATAACCTTGGCCCAAACCCGGCGCGAAGCCCGAAACTTTGCCGCTTCTTCCAGTACATTGTTGTGAGCATTCCAAAAGAAGGATAGGCGGCCAGCAAAAGCATCGACATTTAAACCCGCCTTAATGGCGGCTTCAACATAAGCTATGCCGTCGGCAATGGTAAAGGCAATTTCCTGTACCGCCGTCGAGCCAGCTTCGCGGATATGGTAGCCGGAAATAGAGATAGTATTCCAATATGGAACATTCTTTGAACAATACTCGAAGATATTGGTAATCAGCCGCATGGAGGGCTTTGGCGGAAAAATGTAGGTACCACGGGCAGCATATTCTTTCAAAATATCATTTTGGATAGTCCCCTTAAGTTTATCAGCACTTACACCTTGCTTTTCCGCAACTGCAATATACATAGCCAACAACACCGCTGCCGGAGCATTGATGGTCATCGATGTAGAAACTTTCCCCAAATCAATGCTGTCAAATAAAATTTCCATGTCAGCAAGCGAATCGATGGCCACCCCTACTTTACCAACCTCGCCGTCAGCAATGGGATCATCGGAATCATAGCCAATCTGCGTTGGCAAATCAAACGCACACGACAGGCCGGTCTGACCTTGGTCAAGAAGATATCGGTACCGATTGTTAGACTCTTCAGCCGTTGCAAACCCTGCGTACTGCCGCATAGTCCAAAATCGTCCGCGATACATAGTTGGCTGCACCCCACGAACATAAGGATAACTACCGGGAAATCCCAAATCGCGCACATAATCAAATCCTTCAAGATCCAACGGAGTATACACTCTTGGTTGAGCAAGATTCTGTCGTTCAGGATTTTTCGCTAACGACTTTTCAGCTTTCATATTGTACTCGTCAAGCATATCCTTCAACGCTTCTTTAGCCATCATCATAGCCTCCTTTACCTTGATTTACGCTCCAATCTTAACCGCCTTATCCTTTTCCATAACGTACCGGTTAAATATCTCTTTCATTGCTGTCATCAGTGCCCGTTTAGTTGATGTATGTACTCGCTCCTCAACCTCTTTAAGAATTTCATCTGCATTATTCAGCGATTTCCCTTTTATAATTTTGACAATAAATCCATTAGTCAGCTGACAATACATCGGCACCATACTATCAACGATTTCCCCTGTTTCCAGGTCAACCTCCATAACAAGAGTAATAAACTTATGGACTTCATAAATATCTGTGCCTTGTGGAACCTGAGCATGAGCTGCCAAAATATGGGTTTTACTCATCTTAATCCCTCCCACAAACCTCAGTAGCCATTTTTGTTGTCATTGTCCTGGGTTTATTTATATAAAAAGCTATAATACTACTAACTAAAGCAAGCACTGTAAGAAAGTAAAAACTACCTTCATAACTGCCGGTCATTGTTTTCACCCACCCGGTTAAGTATGGTCCAATCACCGAAGCTACCGCAATGCCTGTCGAAACCAGCCCAAAGTTAGCCCCAAAATGCTTTGTACCAAAGAATGCGCCAACTACTGCCGACACTTGAGGTATTGTACCTCCATAGCCAATACCAATAAGAATCGCAGCAGCAATTAATCCACTCATCCCTAACACCGGCGGTAAAATTGCGAGCATAGCCATTCCTACAGCTGTAGTAATTGACGCTAGCACCATCGCGAACTTTCTACCCATTTGATCAGCCAAATAACCAAATAGCACCCGGCCAAACGCGTTAAAAACTGCTAAAACCCCCATCGCAATTGCCGCCTGATTAGCACTAATCCCCTGCTCTACCCCAAACGGTACAATATGCCCTAATGCAGTCTGCCCACCGGATACTACAAATAAATGCCATAACCATAGTCCCCAAAAAGCTGGCAGCACCAGTACATCCTTCCAGTTAAAATCTTTTTCAGCCTGAGCTGATGCTTTTGCTTCCGATAATTCGGCAGCTTCTTGCCACGCCAGTGGCGGATTACGTAATAGCTGCCCAGCAATAAGTATTACCGTCATACTTATTGCCGCCAGAATTCTGAATACAGCTCGCCAACTCATAAATTTGAAAAGCGGAGCAACCCAGATACCCAAAATCAAACTTCCTACACCAGTACCTACCATTAACAACCCTGTTACCAAACCACGTTTATCTGGAAACCACCGTACCACAGTAGCAATTGTACAATTATACAATACTCCAATTGCCAGACCACATAACAAGCTATAGGCAACATAAAGTTGAAAGAGGCTATTAATCCAAGAAGCAGACATTAACCCCACGCCAAGTAAAATACCAGCAATTATCGAGACAGCTCGCGGCCCCTTATAGTCAATTAACGGCCCACCAAGCAATATCCCTCCTGCAAGAAAGATCATCGCCAGGCTATAAACCAACGCAGTCTGATCCCGGCTCCATCCAAACTCCTGTTCTATTGGCAAAACAAACATTGACCAGGCGTCAAGAAACCCAACCACAAGCATCATCACAAAGCCAATTACAACAAACCTCCATCGTCCACTAATATCCATAGCAGCGATCCTCTCTTTTGGTTGTAATGCTCTCTTTAGACTAGCTCAATAATATCCGCAATCCCCATTCCTCCGGCAATGCAGAGAGTTGACACCCCATATTTTACCTTCCGTTTTCGCATTTCATAAATCAGGGTAGTCAAAACCCGCGCCCCTGAGCAGCCTAGCGGATGACCAAGGGCAATTGCACCGCCATTCACATTAACAATGCTTTCATTTAAGTCCAAATCTTTAATTACAGCGAGACTTTGCGCCGCAAACGCCTCGTTAAGTTCGATCAAACCTATATCACCTAAAGTTAGCCCCGCCAATTTAAGCGCTTTCCTTGTGGCAGGAGCTGGCCCGATCCCCATGACTTCCGGCGATACACCAGCAACTGCATGGCTACGTAAAACTGCCAGCGGTTTTAGATTTCTCTTTTGAGCTTCCTTAGCAGACATAACAACCAGACAAGCTGCTCCATCATTACGTCCTGACGAATTTCCGGCCGTAACGGTGCCCCCGGACTTAAAGACCGCTTTTAGCTTTGCCAACTGCTCCAATGTTGTTTTCCGTGGGAACTCGTCAATATCAAAAAGAACCGGATCACCCTTCTTCTGCCTAACGGCGACAGTCACGGTTTCTTCCCGAAACCGCCCTTCTGTTATAGCCTGTGCTGCCTTATTCTGACTGCCAAGCGCAAAACTATCCTGCTCCTCACGACTAATACTGTAGCGCTCCGCCAAATTTTCTGCCGTCAAACCCATCGTTAGTTCGCCATATGTTTCTATTGGTTGCGATCGTGGCTGACTTTCGGTATTAGAATCAACAAGAACGGCGTTACCGGCACCGTAGCCATAGCGAGCGCCTCTGAGATAGTAGGGAGCATTGCTCATACTCTCCGTACCGCCGGCAACAATTATGTCGGCTTGACCAGACATAATTGCCTGCGCCGCGTTATTAACAGCCTGTAGACCGCTACCACATTGACGCATCACAGTATAAGCCGGCACCGCTATAGGAATACCAGCCTTTAACGCAGCAACCCTGGCAATATTGGGCGAATCCGCGCTTTGCTTGGTCTGACCTAAAATCACCTCGTCAATTCTTTCAGGTTCTATCCCAGCTCTTTTCACGGCTTCGCTAATAACTATTTGCGCCAATTCTTCAGGCGGAACGGTTTTAAGCGTTCCACCGATTCTGCCGATGGCAGTTCTAACAGCACTAACTATTACAACATCTTGCATGATAACCTCCGTATATTCTGAAAGCTTTTATTTGGCTTTAAGGACAAGCTCACCCACATTTTGACTCGCATGAGTTCGCACGGTAAGCTCAATTGGATAATATCCCTCATATTCAGCCTTAATGGTATAATCAGTATTTCTGGCCAGGCCCTTGAATTCAAAATCACCAAAGAAATCCGTTTGTACCTCAATTACTTTGTCTTCTCCGTTAGCCTTCAGGGTAACCTTAGCCCCCTTTACGCAATCGCATTGCCTGTCAGACAAGATCACTTCTCCGGCAATAAAGGGCTTGGGAATACCAATATATTTTGTACTTGGCCTAGTACCTAACTCAGACTTGAAGCTCTTAACCTTATCAGCTTTTGCGACCAACAACTTAGAAATCTCGCTATCAGCATCGTCTAAATCACCAAATACCAACGCGCCAGTAGGGCAACACTCCGCGCACCGAACTGTTTTTTCGCCATTGTCCAACATGTGAACGCACAAAGTACATTTTTGAGGTATACTCTTTTCCTCGTTCCAAAAAATCGCGCCATAGGGACAGGCATTTACGATATCCTTGCGGCCAATCGCTTTTTTCGGGTCGATAATAACAATTCCATCGCTGCGTCTATAAACCGCATCTGCGTTGTTTGATGTAATACAATGCGGATTTACACAATGTTGGCACATCACAGGAATGTAATCCACCTTAATCTTCGTCCCTGTTCCATGTTCGACTTCCTTTAATTGTATCCACTTATGCCCCTCATTTGGCTGTGCAGCCGAAGTCGGATAGTAATCATTTCCGATATACTCATCCTTACAGGCAAGAAAGCAGGAATGACAGCCAGTACATTTTTCGACATCCACAACAATCCCATATCTAGCCATTTCTTAAATCCTCCCACTTTCGAAGCTCGCATAAGCATGAGTTAGGAGTCATACCTGCTGCGTGCTTTGATAATAGTTTCGATGCGGTCAGCAAATTAACACATCCTGCTTTGTCCGTCGACCCCGGCTGTCCAGGCACCAAAGGATCATATTTTGCCGAACAACCATAACTGTGCAATACACCTGCCGGCACTCGCTCGGTCACCTGGGCAATACAAAGCACCGAGCCCCGGTCGTTGTAAAGCTCCACAATATCTCCGTCAATAACGTTCCGCGCCTTGGCGTCCACCGGATTAATCCGCACAGGCCACCAATAATAACCTTCCTTTTCCACCCTATGCAAAGCTATCTCGTTGAGCCAGGGAGTATGGTTATCATAATGAGTATGGAAGGAAAATCTTGGATGAGGCATAATTATCTGCAGCTGGTATTTGTCATGAGCTTCACTGAAATACCCTTCCCAGGAGGGAATAAAGTGCGGCACAATAGGCCGCTCCATATCATCAGGCATATTCTGGCGCAGGCTTTCGGCGGCAAATTCAATTTTTCCTGAATAAGTTCCTAGTTCTTTCGCTTTTTCAGTACCCCGTTTGGAATTGCCGGTATCAGGAGTGTCGCACTCCCGGCCTTCGGCGTACCAGCGCATACCCGGCGTGGATTCATACTTATCAGGAACTGGTATAATATAGTAGCCCCGTTTGTCAAACTCTTCCCAAGAAATATCTTTAGCAATATCAGAAGACTCAAAAAACAGTCGTGCCCAATCGTCTTCGTTATTGCCCTCAGTGTAAAGTTCCTTCATTCCTAGCCGATCTGCCAACAGCGTGAAAATTTCGTAGTCGGCTTTGGATTCGCCCAGTGGCTCAATACATTTTTGCTCTCGGACAATAACCCGGTAGTTATTTCCAATATGCGCATTTGTTGTATATCCACCGCACGCCGCCCATTCTCCAAGGTCGTTGCGTTCAAGATTAGTACATGCCGGCAGAATAATATCAGCAAATTTTGCTTCACTCCCATACCAGCAGTCCTGATTAACCACAAATTCCAATTTGTCACTCTGATACATTTTTACCCATTTATTGGTATCAGACATTGTACCCATAAATGAACCGCCGTACCGATAAAACATTTTCACCGTCGAATGACCTTCCATAGGATATACATTATGAATAAATTGCTGATCAAGGGTTTGACCGCAAAAACCGTCGCCCCAGAAATCCTCCTTGCCAGTCATAATAGCTTCAGGCAAGGTCAGACGGAACAGCCGCTGTTTTGTTTTGTTTTGCAACGACAGCTTGATTTTAGCAATATTAGATTTGCCCATCTGGCCCCGTGGTTCAGCGTAACCAGGGAACCAAGTATTAGAATCCGCTGGCGCCCCCATTGTAGTGCCCCAAATTGAAACCCCAGGCTTGCCCAATCCCTGCATTGCCTGCAAAAGCACCATCATCCGCGCCCATTCGGTGCCATACGCCGTGCGGCATGCGCTTCCCTGGCCTCCTCGGCAGCCGCTGCTCAGACACGTTCTTTTAGCGGCCCATTCCCTGGCAAGCGCTCTGATTTTACGTGCCGGAATGCCCGATTCTGCTTCAGCCCATTCCGGCGTCTTGACAAAACCGTTATCGCTTTCTCCAAGAATGTATTGCCTAAACTCCTCAAAACCAATAGTTTTTTCCGCAACATATTCCTTATCATAAAGATCCTCAGTTATCCACACATAAGCAATTGCCATCGCAAGCGCTGTATCGGAACCCGGGCGCGGCGGCAGCCATGTTCCGTCCATTGCGGCGGCAGTATAATTGTAAAACGGATCAATAAAAACCGTCTTTATTCCTTTTTCCTTGAGCCATACCCGCCAAATAGCCGATTCCTGTCCACTGTATGTACCACGGGTAGTATCTGGATCATTAGACCAAAAAACAATCATTTCGGTATTCTTCAAAGCATCTTCCAAGAGGTCAAACTGTTCTGGCATTCCCAGACGCCACTGGAAACCATAAGTATGAGTAGCACCCCAGTGCCATCCTTCCCAACTATCCGGATTATCAAGAATCGGTGTATAGTTGAGCATATTCATAAACCGAGAAAACGGACCCATCTTATACCCGACAATCCCCCAGTTATGATGAGACGAAGTCATCCCGGTAATGGAGGAACCGCCATAGGCGTCAGTCAATCTTTTGATTTCACCGGAAACAATATTCAGAGCCTCATCCCAGCTGATCCGTACATAATCGGATTTACCGCGATTTTGGGGGTTGCGCTCGCCATTCGGGTCAAAGTCCACCCGTTTGAGCGGATATAAAATACGATTATGTGGCTCAAACCGGTTTCTTTCCGCATGACCCGGCGGCGCCAAGCGAAAAGCCTTAGGTGGTGAATATCTTTTGCCGCCAGCTTCAATAACCCAGGGCTTCAATTCTTCTTCCGGCACTTGCAACGGCCGAATACGGACGATTTTACCATCCTTAACATAAACCGAAATAGGACCTCCATTGGTCATATTCGTAAATACCTGTTCTGCCATCTCGAACATTGCCTCCTTTACTTTGCTATAGCCACATACAAATACTTTCAAAAAGCACAGCCAGCTATTTCGGCGCAAACAACACAGTCTTTGGCTTATTCTCCATTTCCTTGACCAGCTCGGTCAGTTCCCCATATTTCATGCAATCTGCCTGGCAATGCTTTACACAAGAGGGACGCTCACCATTTACCGTTCGATTGGCACATAAGTTACATAGCTCCGTAGGAAAGGGGAGATAATTAATTTCCACTTTATCTAAGGACTCGAGAACTATTTCGTTTACCTTGATGCCCCACAGTCCAGCGGGGTAACTATTTTCTTGCTTACAAGCCACCTCGCAAGTGTGACACCCGGTGCAAAATTCATAGTCAATGAATAAACCTTTTCTTCCCATCCTACTCCACCGCCCCGTTTGCCTTTTTGACCCTTACCAGCGCAGTCTTATAAGCCCCGCCACCATAACCTGATTTCGCTCCAGGTCCAATATGAACCAGCTTGTTACAGTTAATATCCCAAATACCAAATAAATTCGGCTCACAGCCGTCTTCCTCCGGCAGCCACCATCCGTGCGGCACACTAATCACTTTCGGATGAACAATCGGCGTAACTTTCGCCTTACGTTTGATAGAGCCGCGGTCATTTTCGATAACCACCCATTCACCGTCATCAATCCCGACTTGTTCGGCAACGCTCGGATGGATCTCTACAATCGGATAAGGATCACATTCCCTAAGCCAGGGAATCATTCGATGTTCCGAGTGAAAGTAAACGGATGACCGCCGACCAGTAACCATAACCAAGGGATACTTCTTATAGACTTCTGGCGTCCGCACCTCACTTTCCGGCGGTTCAGAATAATACGGCAGAGAATCAAGTCCCCATTCCTCATAGCTCTTACTTGCAAACTCCACCTTACCAGTCGGAGTTCGAAACCCTGGCTTGCCGTCCGGTCTTAAAAGCCCCTTCTCATAACGGCGGTATGGCCTTGACGCCGAGTTTTCCGGCGGCATAATCCACCCCCCCTGCGCCTTGAGTTCGTCATAGGTCAATCCGCAGGGTTTTAGTCGATCATTAATCAGATCTTTAACTGACCCATAACGTTTCGCAAGCTCAGGGTTAAACCTCTTCGCCAATTCCAAATTAATTTCCCAGTCGGAGCGACATTCGCCAACCTCTACCGCCGGAACAATAACCTGCAATGGAACCCACCATGACCTAAAGCTTTCCTTTTCAGCAATTGAAGCTACCGGCAAAACAATATCGGCTACCGCCATGGTCGTAGGATTATGGAATAGATCAGCAACAACAACGAACTCCATCTTCTTTAACGCTTCATAGTGAAGCGCAGTATCAGCAGCCTGCCCACCCAAAACATTGCTTGTTTGAATCCAGCAAGCCTTAATCGGATATGGATCGCCGGTCAACATTTGTTTGACCGCCAAATCCGGCTGGGCCCAGCCCCGAAAATTTCGCACCATAGCAAATTCTTTCGCGCCAATTCGTTTCTCGTTTAGACGCCTTACAAATTCCTCACCGTATAGTTCATGCATTTCCTGGGTAGAAAATGGATAGGTCGTAACACCATAGGCAGGTCTGGCAATAACATTGCCACCAGGAACATCTAGGTTCCCTGTCAGACACCAAAGATGCGCAATAGCCTGCGCGACAGTCGAACCTTCCGGGCACTTGTCAATCGGTACACCCCACTGGATAGCCGCAGGCTTGGCCGAAGCGTATAACCTTGCCGCCGCAATAATATCCGCTTCAGGTATCCAGGTTATCGCTGCTACTTTCTGTGGAGGATATTCGGCAGCACGTCGTTTCAAATCATCAAAGCCTTCAGTCCAATTTTTCACAAACTCCTGATCATATAAATCCTCAGAAATTATTACATTGATCATTCCCATCGCCAAAGCCCCATCAGTTCCCGGCCTAATTTGTAAAAATTTTTCTGACCGCGAAGCAAACCAAGTCCAGCGTGGATCAACAACAATCAGCTTAGAACCCCGTTTCATACAGTCAACTATCCAATGACCGAAAAATCCGTCTGGACACCCCGGCATCGGATTTTGCCCCCAAATAATAATCACCTTAGGAACCTCGTACTCTGGATCGGCATAGCGTTTTTCTGAAAACTGCCCGGCGTCAAGCACTGCATAATCACCGTGGGTAGCCATCATTGCCCCCAGCCGAGGTGTGTAACAAGAATGCCCCGCCAGCCCGAGCTGAATCCAGTTAGGGCTACCATAGGAATAAGCCAGAAAAGATATCGGTCCGCCGATATCCCGCCCTGTCCCCTGGCAGAACAACACCGATTCCGGTCCATATTCTGCTTTAATATTGCTGAATTTTTCCTCAACAGTATCCAGAGCCTCATCCCAAGTAATACGTTCGAACTTCCCTTCGCCCCGCGCTCCCACTCTTTTTAGGGGATACGTTATCCGATCAGGGTGATACATATATTGCGTTAATGCCAACAGCCTTGGACAAGCTCTACCTTGACTAAAAGGATGATTTTCATCACCTTCCACCTTGACAACCTTTCCATTCTTAATATAGAGCTTAACGCCACATCCCCCGTGACATCCCGGACCAGGTGACCAAGCCGTAGTTGTTACAACATTGTCGTAGCCCATTGCTACTCTCCCCTGCTAAATAATTTCGCCCTTTTATCGTACTTATTAATTACACTTAGACTATCAGATGCGTTTATATATCAGGTCTTTAACGTTATCAAATACCTCCATCAGTTTCTCATCGCGGTCCTTAAGAATTTCCTCCAATTTACGGTCGCTGTAATCATAGAAACCTTTACCACTCTTAACCCCCAGTTCACCCCGCTCCACCCGCTTAATCAGACTGCTTGGAGCATTGTCAATTGGCGGTTCAAGGAAATCTGGGTTCTCTAAATTCCTGACGCTGAGATCCAGGCCAGTGAAATCATAGCGCTGAACAAAACCAAGCACCATCGCTCGCGGAATAATGCTGGCCTTAACGGCCAAATCCAATTGATCGGCAGTAATATAGCCATTATCTAATTGGAAGAAGACCTCTCTGCCAATAATTCTGAGCAGTCGGTTTACGCAAAAGCCAGGCACAAATTTCTCCATAACTATCGGCACCTTATTAACGCTTTTTAAAAGCTCAACAATAAAATCAACTGTTTCCTGACTCGACTCTTGCCCCTTGACAACCTCGACCAACGGAATAACATGCGGCGGAGCAAACCAGTGGGCGATAACTGTATTACTCAAGCGTTGGCCGGGCATCACAGAAAAGATATTAAGATAAGAAGTATTGCTGGTAAACACCGTCTGCTCCGGACAAATCTGATCCAACGCTCCATACAGTTGCTTTTTTTCAGCCAGTTTTTCAATAATGCTTTCAATAACAACATCAGCGCTCGCAGCGGCCTCTTCAAGCGACTGGGTTGGATTAATCCTTGCCAGTATTTGGTCTTTTGCCTCCGGAACTAACATTTTTTTTTCAACTAAGGTCTGCAAATTAGTTGCGATTACCACCATGGCCTTATCCAGAGTTGCTTGTTTTCTGGAATACATTGCCAATTCAAATCCAGCTTGAGCAAAAACCTGAGCCAACCCCGGTCCCATAGTCCCAGCTCCAAACAAAGCCACCTTTTTTACATCTTGAATTTTCATTTAATCCTCCATTATCTTTAAATATTTACAACAAATACACGCATTACCTTAGAAATAATTTGTTTTTTGAAAATAAAAAAGCCTAGCTCCTTTAAACACAACGAAATAAACCGTTGCATTCAAATGAGCTAGACTTGTCAACTTAATAACGAGAGTTCATCCCGTTATCGTAATTCAAGCGACTCAGTTGAGTAACTAAATATTTAATTTTCTCTCTATAATGATAACTCTATTAAATTGTGTTCGTCAAGACTTTTTTCGTTTTTCGAAACATTCTGCCCTTAACTCAGTTATGGCAAACTTTATTAACTTCCTTCTACTTTTGATGGTTCGCTAATCATTGCAATACAAAGAAAGCTAACCAGAGCACTAGCGGCAAAAAACATAAACACCGGGTCATAACTATTATAAACATCCAGGAGATATCCGGCAAAAGTCGGCGAAAAGAACCCTCCGGCATTTCCTATACAAACAAGCAAAGCAGCAGCAATTGGATAAGTTTTACTTGTCGTAATAAGCATCGTATATGAGTAATAACACGACCATGCTATATAAAGGAAAAAGCCTGTCAATAACAGTTCCAAATATAATATATACGGGTCGTTTGGTACATGAATCAACAAGTACATCATGACAAGCATTGATAACGGAGCAAACAGCAAGTTAGCTTTGCGGCGGTTTTTGAGCAGCCTGTCGGATATTATGCCGCCAACAATACAGCCGATGCAGCCACCTAACGGTTGGGCCGTAGCAATCCAGCCCATTTTAGCAAAGGACATCCCCTTAGCGTCAACCAGGAACGCAGGAATCCAGAACACCGTTCCAATTGAAAGAAACCCGATAAAGCAAAATCCCAGCGTAACTCCCCATATATTCTTAGAAAGAAACACCTGCGATGTTTTTTCAATTAACTTAACTGGTTTCCGAGGAACTAATTTATCGACGATTCTGATAATTGTCGTTTTGCTATCCTGCGCCAACAAAGTCTTTGAATCAACCGCTGCCACATCTTCCCGATTATTGATATATTCCTGTTCGGCAACATTGCAAAAAGGGCTTTGCTCTGGACGATTGCGGATAAAAATCCACCAGATTATTCCCAACACAAACCCCGGAACAGCAAACCAATAAAATACATATCGCCAACCATAGTTCAACATAATCCAAACAGCAATTGGCGGCACAACAAGCTGGCCAAGAGTTGACGCCGCGCTGAAGATCCCTGAGGCGGTCGCCTGCTCGTGCTTAGGATACCATGATTTAATCACCGTAACCCCTCCCGGTGGAACAGGCGATTCAATAGCACCTAAGCCGATGCGATACCACAGAATAGCCGCCGCAGATCCTGCTGTACCAATCAAATAAGTAAACATTGAAAACCCCATTATTGCCAACCCAACTAAACCCCGAACACCGTACTTCCCCATAAAAAATCCAAAAGGCAACATAGCAATTATGTAACCGCCGAAGTACATGCTAGCAAGTTCTCCGGCTTCCATATTGGTAAGACCAAACTCACTTCTGACCACAGGCAAAACGATTCCCATGTTAACACGATCAGCAAAACTAACGGTGTACATACCAATTGTGATAAGTAGCACAATCCAACGGTAGTAGGTACGCTTAGTAGTTAGCATAGACTTTGCTATAACAACGCTTGTTTCCGGTTTCAATTATAGACCTCCTTCATAATGAAACATAGTCCCTTATAGCCTGGCCGCTTGCCTTAAACCATGCTTGCTTCACTCCTCCCCCACTTACTATCATCATGGGTAAAATAAAAAAGCCCAGCTCTTTATTCGCAACGCATTTTACATTGCGGGTAATAGAGCTAGGCTTGCCAACTTAGTAACAGGAGTCCATCCCGCAACCGTAAATCAAGCAACTCAATCGCTATATTCTCGGATCAAATCTCCCCGGCCTTCATCCCGGCCCGGAAGGCTTCAATATTAATTTCGGCCGTACCGGCCTTAACAATCCCGGCAATTACCTTTTCCCACTCAATATCAGTCAGTTCCATGCCCCTAACCAGCGCTCCAAACAACACAATATTCATTGTCCGGGGATTACCAATGTTCTGCGCTATTTCTGCGGCCTTAATCACCGTTGTAGCCACTTTACTCTTAATCACAGCAAGGATGCCTTCCGGATAGTCACTCTTCCCCGTTAGAATCGGCGCTGACGGGATACGATAGTCGTTAACCACCGCTTTGCCCTTCGGGCTTAGATATTCAAGCCACCGCAAGGCCTCCATTGTTTCAAATGAAACTAGAATATCCGCCTGCCCCTTGTCGATAATCGGTGAAAACACCTTCTTACCGTATCTTACCTGATTGCTTACACTGCCGCCTCTTTGGGCCATGCCATGAACTTCAGACATTTTTACATCAAACCCGGCGCTCATCAACCCGTTTGACAAAATTTTGCCCACAAGAATAGTCCCTTGTCCGCCAACGCCGACTAACAATATGTTTTTTACATCTGGCATCGCTTATTCACCAACCTTTCGGATTGCCTTCACCGGACAAACCTGAAGGCATACTTCACACCCGGCACACTGCGTCTCATCAATTTTGACCTTCTTGATTTCCTTGTTAAAACGCAAAGCCGGACAGCCTGTCTTAATGCACATCTTACACCCAATGCACACCTCTTCCGCTACTGCGCATTTTCCTAAATAGTCGCCAAATTCCTTCCTATCATCCGACGACAACTTTTTAAGTACACATGGCCACCGAGTGATAATAACTGACGCTTCATCTAACTCCAGCGCCCAAGTGAAAGCTTCTCTCACTTCATTAAGTTTGAGCGGATTGACAGTCCGAACATGGTTAATCCCCAATACCCTAACTAGTTCACCAATATCAACTATTTTTGTTGGCACACCCTGGAGCGTAAAGCCGCTGCCCGGATTTTCTTGATGACCAGTCATGCCGGTTATCCGGTTATCGAGAATGCAGGTAATAGTTTTGCCACCGTTATAAATCACATGCAGCAAACTATTAATTCCGGTATGGAAGAACGTCGAATCCCCGATAGTCGATATCGTCCGCAGATTACTGCTACTGCGTTCAAAAACCCGTTGCGCCCCATAACCCATACTTATGCTGGCGCCCATATCATAACTAGTATCCTTTGCGTTCAGTGGATCCGAACCCCCTAAACCATAACAGCCAATATCCCCGGTAACCATAATATTCTTGAGTTTTGATAATTCATAGAAAAAACCGCGGTGTGGGCATCCGGCGCACAGCGTGGGCGGCCGGTTAGGAATACTTGCTTGATCGTAATCAATAGTTGAGCGTTTTTCACCCCGCAGAGCCTTAGCAACAATAGCTGGCGCCAATTCGCCAATATTAGGAATCTTTTCCTTACCGAGGCAAGCGATTCCTGCCGCCTTAATCTGCTCCTCAATAAACGGTTCAAGCTCTTCGACAACATATAGCGTACCAACTTCTTTAGCAAAAGCTTTTATCTTATCCAGCGGCAACGGGTTGGTAAACCCTAATTTCAGATATGAGGCTTGATCGCCAAATACCTCTCTGGCATACTGGTAGGCCACACCTGAAGAAATTACACCAATTCTTTTGTCTTTCCATTCAATAAAGTTCAAATTAGTATTATTAGAAAACTCTTCTAACTGTTTAAGCTTTTCCTCTAGCCCGACTCTCAGCTTTCGCGACACCGCAGGAATCAAATCGTATTTCTGCAAATTCTTGACATAAGGTTTTGGTTCCACCTGCCGGCGCTCGCTGGTTTCCACCAAACTTTTTCCGTGGCATACCCTGGTAGTCATCCTAAAGAGCACCGGCATATCATATTCCTCGCTTATCTCCAGCGCTGCCAAAACCATATCTTTTGCTTCCTGGCTGTCACTTGGTTCGACCATTGCTATCTTAGCAAATTTTGCATAATAACGGTTATCCTGCTCGTTTTGTGACGAATGCAGCCCAGGATCATCGGCGCTTACCAGTACCAAACCGCCGTTAACCCCAGCATACGCCGCACAGAACAAAGGGTCTGCAGCAACGTTAACCCCCACCATTTTCATTGTTGCCATTACCCTTGCACCCGCAAGCGAAGCACCAATCACACATTCCAGGGCAACTTTCTCATTAGGTGCCCATTCGGCCAGAATATCACCTTTATACATGGCAATGTTCTCCATTATCTCGGTGCTTGGCGTTCCTGGGTAAGCCGCCGCATAAGTCACCCCAGCCTCGTATGCCCCCCGGGCTACAGCCTCATTCCCGGTTAACAATGTTCTTCCCATCAATAAGTCCTCCTCCGCAATAACAAAAATACATCCTGTCAGCAAGCTCACCGCCGCATCCGGTTAGCCAGCAAACTAGCCAAAGCAATCGAGCTAAGCTTGGACTGCGCCGTATCAGACCTTGACACCATAATAATTGGACTAATCGCGCCAAGAATAACCCCGGCGATTTTGAAACCTGCGTAATGAATTAACGCTTTGCTAAGAAGATTGCCGGCCTCAATATTAGGCACCATAAACAAGTCTACATTTCCTGACACGTTGCTAATAATCCCCTTGTGACTGGCGGCTTCAAGACTCAAAGCCACATCCATAGAAATCGGGCCCTCAACAATACCGGAAAAGTCGTCATTTTGGGCATACAATTCCGCTAAAGCCCTGGCGTCAACCGTAGCCGGCATTTTCGGATTAACCTGTTCGTTTGCTGCCAAAATCGCCACGTTAGGTTGCTTGATTCCTAAATCACTTAACGCCGCTAAAGCGTTTGCTAATATATCCTTCTTTTCCTCAAAACCAGGAGCAATGTTCACTCCCCCATCAGTATAGAAAATAAGTTTATCTTCCCCCGGTACCTCATAGCAAGTAAGATGACTTAATAGCCGTCCGGAGCGAATACCCTCGTCCTGCTTCAACGCGGCCTTCAAAAAATCTCCGGTATTAATCAGCCCTTTCATCAAGATCTGGGCCCTCCCAGATCTTACTAACGAGACAGCAACCTTTGCGGCTTCTTTCAGATCAAGCCTATCGACAATCGTAATATCTTCCGGCAAGCCAACTTCCTTAGCTAATCGCCTAATCTCATTAGCATCCCCGACAAGAATTGCCTGCGCCAGCCCAGCTTCACCTGCGGCTTTAACTGCTAAGAGCACATCCTGGTCCTGAGCCGCTGCAACACTAATAGTTATCGGTCCAAACTCTTTAGCCTTATTAATTACCGCAGCAAAATTACTTAACACCAAAAACTCCTCCACTCGCCTTATCAAATATCTGAGCTTCATCCTTCAGCAGTTTCTCAACCACCGCTTTAGTATATGGCCCTCCATGACCGCCATAAAAGATCTCTGCATAATCCAATAACTTTTGCAGGCTGGCAAACAATTTATTTTCATCGGTTGCCAAAAAGGCCAAACAAAGCTCCCCGTCAATTGGAGAATGAACCAATATATCCCCCACTATAGCTTGACCTCCATCCAAAATAACCGACAGTGAGCATTCACTGTGCCCGGGAGTAGGAACTATTTTCCCATCTATTCCAAACTCCTTAAGATCAAACTCATCCTCCACAAGAATGTCAGGGATTACGGTTCTAGACATCACCGGCACTGTTTCTAAAATCAGTTTAAGCATATCCTGCCCACTTTTATTTCTAGGAACATACTCAGGATTTTCACCAGTCTCTAAAGCCCTCGCCGCCAGCTTGTGGCATAATACCGGTGCACCGGTAAGCTCCTTCACTTCAGCAAGGCGGGCATAATGATCCGAATGACCATGCGAAATTATAATAAGTCTAATATCCTGGGGATTTACGCCTAAATCACGAAACGCTGCAATATACGCTGACTTATCCACATCCGATCCGGTGTCAATAATAATCATACCTTCGCCTTGGATCAGATATAAACTAGAAACCCCGAACGCCAACGGTATAATACCCTGCACCACTTCTCACCTCTCAACAAAAAATTCTTAGCATTAAAAACAAAAAGCCTAGCACACTAAACACAACAAACTAAGCTGTTGTATTCACGTGAGCTAGGCTTGCCTACTATATACTGAGAGTACATCCCAATACCGTAATCCAAGCGACTCAGATGATTAGCCATAATAACAGATTATTCATAATAAAATGTTATTTCCTTTTTCTTGATTAGTCAATGGTCCTTTTTGAAAAACTAATTGTGCCGCAACCTTTTTTTTTCTACAGAATATTGGTTATATAATCCTTTGAACGCAGTAAGCAGTGCTCGCTTCGATATTGTATGCACCCTTTCATCCAATTCTTGCATTATATTGTCAATATCCGATATATTCTTTCCTTTAATAATTCTTGTTATAAAGTCATTATGCAAACTGCAATACATCGGCACGCAACAATCAACAATCTCACCGTTTTCCATAATAAGCTCCATCACTAGTGTTATATACTTATGAATTACATATAAATCCGTACCTTCTCTAATTAAGGCATGTGAAGCAAAAATCCGCGTTTTCCCCAAATTACCCCCTCCAAACGCCACTATTATTATATATAATGTCATATTCTAAAAAATTCTGTCAAAGTATTTTAAATAATCTGTTTTTTTAGGCTAACCATTCTTTTTCTTTTGTCTATATTCTACCTATATTTTCCTTATTATTCAATATTTTTCTTTTTTACTTTATTGGAAAATTATAACTGACGGAATAAGTATGCCACAGTTAATATTATGCCAAGCTTACATCAAATATGAGACGGTATCAGCAATATATCTTGCTGATACCGTCTCATATCGTTGAAGCAAAAATCACAACAAAAGTATGCACTCTATAAAAGGACTACTCTTTATACTGTTTATTTTTACATAGCGCTAAAAACACATCTACAATATGCGGATCAAACTGTGTTCCCTTATTCTCTTCCAACTCTTTCATAGCTAATTTTTGCGACATTCCAGAGTGGTATGTTCTATCAGAAATCATAGCCTGAAAACTATCAGCTACCGCAATAATTCTTGCTCCAAGCGAAATATCTAAGCCTCGAAGCTTATCAGGATATCCGGTACCATCATACCGCTCATGATGATGTTGAACTATATCCTGTATCTGATTTAAAGCAGGTATTCCTTCCAGAATTTTTGCTCCGATTAGCGGATGTTGCCTAATAACGGAAAATTCAGTTTCAGTTAGCTTACCTTTTTTTTGTAGAATAATATCAGAGATGCCGATTTTCCCTATATCATGTAAAATGGCCGCAAATCGAATCGTGAATTTCTCATTAGCATCAAGCTGCATTTCGTTCATAATATCATCCGCTATATCAGCAACGTCGGCAGAATGTCCATATGTATATTGATCTTTTGCTTCCAAAGCATTAACTAGTGCAGTAATCATACAGATAAACATTTGTTCCCGATCGGCAACCATCTTTTTTATTAACTGATTAACCCGCAAAGAGAGGTCCTTTATCTCATCTTTTCCTGTATCATGTACACTAGTATCCAGATTTTCTTCCAGCAACATATCAATAACACATTTTATATTATTTAACCGTTCAACCAGCTTTTTTGCCACCACCAAACTGAGCATCAGCATTAGCAGCATACCTAGTACAGCATAAAATAATACACGTTCACTTCGCTTATTATACTCAGCCCTTATATCATTAGCATCAAAGTCAATACCTAAAATCGCAACTACATCACCATGTGAATTTCTTACAGGCGCATATCCTGATAGTGTTTGCCCCCATTTATCTGTTGTAAAATCCTTATCTACAGCCGGTTGAATAAAGCCCTTCAGCATTTCGGGAGCTATTATAGCATCATATATTTCGCCTAATGGTGAATGCTCCTCCAACTCTGCAGCATCCACCACAAAAACTAATTCATCCTTATGTTCACCTTTTCGCAAGACATAAACATCACGGATCTTTTTGTTATCTTTCATAATTTGAATTAATCGCTGTTGCAATACCGCATATTCGGCGGTTTGCTCTTGTTCAGACTCTCGCAGCTCTTCCACAATATCTCCATCAACATAAAATGCTGCAATCGAGGCTATAGACATCAGCTCGTCTTTAACTACCTCAATATGCGTTGCCTCAATATGTTTTTCCAATTGATAAGCTATCGACACTATAGTAGCCGAAAACGTCAAAAATAATATTACAAATAATTTAAAATAGAGCGGTGTATTGGACGAAATATTGAGATTGCTTATATTTAACCTATTGTTTATAATGTTTTTTATTTTATCTAACGCTACCACATTACCCCTCTTTTCCAAATCGGGAAAAACCACTAAGCTTTTCACACTATGTAAATAAAAGTAAAATTAAACCATTAAGCTCAGCTCATTAGAATACCGTTATCATTTTGCATTATTCGACATTTTATATCAAAAACCTTTGGCGTAAGGTTTCATTCCCCTTAAGTAAGGGTAATATAAAAAGCGCAAACTATTGCATAAATGCAAAAAGCTTGCGCTTTTATATTAAATATAGGTACCTGCGTCAAAACTAGAAGTCATCGTGCTAACTTCAAGAATTAAGAATTCTATAGGCACTTTCATTTTGGATATCGGTAATAAAAGGAATCTTCGTTTCTTTTTCCGTTTCCCGATTGGCGGACACAATATCTGTCCTTTCGATTTCGGTGGTTGAAAACTTCCGTGCCCCTGCCATTAACTGTTGCAGTCCGGCCTTCAGTTTGTCCGCACAAGTCCATATTGCGATTGCACCATACGGAATATTCTTCATTTCATCTAAACCAACCTTTTTCTGTACATCATGATAGCCGGCAAATATACGTTGTGCTGATGTTCCATATTCTTTAAAGCTGTCCGGCAACGCATCCCAGTTCCCGTTCACCGCATTTTTTCGTTCCGGGTGCAGAGCCCCCTCAATATTAGAACCTAAGAAACCAGGTATCATGATAGCCCTGCCCATGCATATCAGTTTGACATAGGGAGCACCCAGCGCCAGTGCCTTAAACATGTGATCTTCTCGTGCAAGCCCGCCGCCAAAAGCAATATCCACTACCTTACTTCCCTTATTCGCAAGCAACCTTGCATATTCATAAGCCTTTGCATGCAAGAGTATTGATGGCACACCCCACGTTTCCATCATGTTCCATGGGCTCATCCCAGTCCCCCCGCCAGATCCGTCAACAGTCAACAGATCTAACTTAGCATCGGTAGCGAATTTTATCGCCATTGCCAACGCCTCCATGCCATAGGAACCTGTTTTCAAAGAAATCCTGTTGAAGCCAAGCTTTCTTAAATATTGAACACTTTCCATAAAATCTTCCTGAACCTGGTCAACCGAAGATAAATTGGTGTAACCCAATCGACTATGCCGGGCAAATGACCTAATAGCCCCATGCTTATAAGCATCTTGAACCTCTGGCAGTGTCGGATCAGGATCTACAATATAGCCGCGATTTTTTAGAAAAGCAGCATAATCAATATCCTTAACTTGTATTTCTCCGCCAATATCCTTTGCCCCTTGACCCCATTTCAGTTCAAGAACTACCTTATCGCCATACTTGTCGATAATATATTCGGCAACCCCATTTCTGGTATCCTCCACATTCACTTGAACAATAATTGCTCCATAACCATCATGGTAGCGCAAATAACATCCAATCCGTCTATCAAGCTCCGGCGCTGCCGTTATTCTTCCATTCTCAATAACCGAAGCCTTATCAACGCCAACAACATTCTCCCCAACAACAATTGGTATACCGACAAGTGCGGCGCCAATAGCAAAAGACTCCCAATACTTTGCAGCAATAAAAGTCGAACCTAACGCTCCGGTCATAAGCGGCATTCGGCATTTTGTTTTTATTGTATTGCCAAATTCGCACTCGGTACTAACATTAGGAAAAATGCAATCGTCTTGCGAATTTGAGAGTTCATTTTTCATACCTTGTGCCCCATAATTATACCCCTGGATTCGCAATGAATTATAAGATACGCCTACATGGGTAGTATTGCCGCTCCCTGCTGTCACAGCGCCAAAGTCACGAGGATATAGCAGCTTCCTGCCGCGAATACTTGACAGCCAGGTTTCACATTTCCCGTGACAGTCAGCTCTGCAAAGCGAACACAATCCTGACTCTAGAGGATTGCCTCTATTTACCGTCCCCAATACATCATTATTCTTCTGCATAAAACCTCTCCCCCTCATAAAAACATTGACCTATGTATACTATACAAGTACTTTGTTCCCTTGTCCACGGACAAATTATTAGTTTTTTCTGATAATTTCGACAAGGTTAGACCGCTCACAAATCGGTCTAACCTCAGTATAGGACTTGCCAATATCCTCAAGCCTCTACCAATCCCGCCACTTCTCAGTAATATCCTCATCCGTATCCAATCCTGCCATGCGGGCAGCAATATAAATAAAGTCGCATAAATCTTCCCGTTCGACTGTCTCAATGAACGAGTAAATTGCATCCAACTTATTAAACTTCACAACAACAGCTTGCACACACCGCAGAATATCCTGACTTTTTAGCGGATCACCCAAAGTATCCAAATTACGAATGAACTCCTCCAGCGCGATCTCACATTGACTAATGACTTCTTCTGAATAGGGATACTGACTTGTTTTCCATCTCAGCGTCGGTTTTGCTTCACGCAGTTTCTCCAGATTCATCCTATATATTTCTCCTCATAACAGTATAATTTGACCAAATTACAGTAATTACACCAGACAGTATAACCATAAAACTCCAATCGCGGTTGTAAATAGCGTCAGCGGAAAACCAACCTTGAAATAATCCCAAGCGTTTATCTTAATATGCTCACGTTTAGCAATCTCCACCACAATCAAATTTGCAATAGATCCTGTAATAGTAAGATTTCCGGCAAGAGTCGAAAATAAAGCCAAACCTTTCCACCAGTATTCGGCATTTACCCCCGGTATCAGATATTTCATTAACAGAACCGCAGGCACATTGCTTACAATATTTGACACGGCAAGTGTCACTGCCGCAAACATCTCCATACTTTTAAAACTTGAAAAAGACAAACGTTCAAAAACAAAGGTCATCAGTCCGCTTCTTTCAACACCATTTACAATAACAAAAAGACCAATAAAAATAATAAGCAGATTAAAATCTACACTGGAATATACTTTATTAGGCTTTATTCGTCTAGTAATAAGTAATAATGCGCCCCCCAGGCTAGACGCAAACGCTAGGTCATACCCGACTATATAGGACGCCAATACCAAAATAAACGCAACCATGCTTTTACTAATCAAGTATGTGTGAACATTACTGCAACCTAGCGCTGACGCCGAACAACTTCCCTCAAGTTCTGCCCGGAAATAATATGCTATTACAACATATACAGCAATTAACCCGCCAAGAGCAACTGGAGCAGCGGTTAAAAAATAGGCTGTAAAAGACATTCCGGACAAGCTCCCTACCAAAATGTTCTGGGGATTACCTAAGAGCGTCGAAGCACTTCCGACATTAGATGCCATAGCTACCCCCAAAAGATGTGGCAACGGATTACACTGAAATTTTCTACATATTAACACCACTACCGGTGTAAAAAGCAAGCATATTATATCATTAATCGCAAATGCCGACATAATTCCACTGACCATAACTATCGCACATAAAAGCTGTTTTTTATTGTTAACCCTCTGGCAAACTGCATTTCCCACTAATTCGAAAAAACCTGCCAATTTCAGATTAGCAACCAATATCATCATTGAAAACAGAATAATAATAGTTTTATAATCAACCGCGGTTGTTGCCTCATTAAAGGATAATACCCCCGAACCAATCATTGCCACTGCCCCAATAATAGCTGCCCCGGCTCGATCTACCCGAAACAGCGGGCTTTTCCCAAATGTAAATATCACAAGAACAGCAGTCAAAATTAATCCGGCCCACAGCATTTCTATCCTATAATCCAATCTTGAATCCACCTTTAGTTGTATAGTTTACTATTATTATACCGCTAAGACCTTCCGATCATTTCAGCTTAACAACAAGATAAAACTCCGGCATATTTACCTTTTCATTCCGTCCTTGGATACTTTTAAATACATAAGTAACTTTAATACTCTCATTCTCATCGACAAAAGTCATCTCACTTTGGTTCAAGACAGCTTTATCTATATTACTATTATGAAGCTTCAAAACAACATCCTGTACGTGCTTGCTGTAGATAACCTCCCCAGCCCGAACTATATTAAGGTTTAGGTTATCATCAATATAAGCTGCGCAGCCTGTATCAAGTTCGGCTTTTTTATCAGAATAAATTCGACCGTCAGCGATCACTCTTAATCTCACACGGCCATTAAATTCCGCAAAATAGTCTGCTCCATTAATATCCAGCAAAACTCCCCCAACGTTCAGCGAATGCGCCCAACTTTTTTCACGAATACCAAAGCCAAATACATCTTGCATTTGATTTGTAGAAAATCCTGCCGGAAGGTACTTCAAATCCGCCAATTTTTCCTGCTGTTCAAAATACCTAATAATCGACTTAATTTCATCCTTATCAACATCCGGCAAAGTTTCTTGGGGTTTAACTAGCTGATTATCTTCAATCATATGATATTTCATTAATATCTTTTCAAATCTAATATTTTGACTAAGTTTTGTAACTTCAAAACAGCTCCATGGACCAACTACCGACAATAATGCCAAAAATGCGGTAAAAATCGCAATAACGATATTGCGGGGATTTTTAATTATGCTCAGATAAATCATATATCCTAGAATTACGACTCCCGTAAGCACAACATAATAACGGCTTTCAGTTATTCCGTAGGCATTAATTCGTATACCAACAGTAATAAACATCATTATCAACAACGGTAGAATCGCTTTCGGGAACACCATAATAAATTTATTTACCCATCGATTAGTAGCCCGCAACGGAAACATGCAAAATATACTACATGTACTAATAATGGCATACCATAATACCAGATTTGCAACAACTTTGTCTGGCCAGGCAAATGATAGTACAATTTTGAAAAAGTATGCATATAATATCGCCGAATAAATTGCCAGTAGCGGCATAATAATGTACTTTAAGAGACCCTTCAAAACTTCAGGGTAATCATCAATACACTTATTTTCCCCCTGCTGCGGTACTCCAGCCAAAAAGTATGCCAAAGCGAAAACAACCGTAGTATCCCAGATGTCGACCGCAAAATGAAAATAATCACCGATTGAAAATAGCAGATTGAGAGTAACAATAATTGCCATACAACCTGCATAAACAATTAGCGCATACAAGAAACTTACTAAAAATCTCACTAAAAGAGCAATAACATAATTTTCATAATTCTCACGACGGTAAAAATAAGGAATAAAGGTAAATGCCAGATAAAAAAAGATATTTAAAGCACTATATTTTATTATCGCTATAGCATTAAAGCCTCTAAATATATAAAAAACGACCATTAATCCAATTATCGCCAATGCATAGACCGAAATTTTAGCTCTTTTGTCAGAAAAGTTTCTCTGTTCAAACAAGACCCGAACGACAAGAAAAACCGGACACCCCAAAGCTACAGTAGCTAAAATCCGCCTAAGCACAACCATCTCATTCGTACTTTGAAAATCTAAATGATTTAAATATATAGCAATCCCTAAACAAATAACCGCTAATAAAAGAGTTTCCGGAAACCGCTTTATGCCAATTACAAACTTTGTTCGCAAATTGCCGAAAACCAAGCCCAGCTTCTTAAGCATAAGTTCTTACCCCCATAATTTTTCCTTCATCCAAAATACCATTCTTTAAATATCATCACAATTTATTCACCTCCTTTTAAATTCTACAATATGTATAAATACCCTTTTAATAACAAAACACCCCACTTTTAAGCCATCTAGCCTAAAAGCAGGGTGTTTTGTTATTCAGATACCTTTTGCATTCTCGATTTTATTTTTCGCCGTTCGTCAAGTTTCACAGTTAGCTTTTCCACTACTACAAAGAGTACCGGTATCAAAAATATTCCCAGCACTGTGGCCATAAACATTCCGCCGACCACCGCTGTTCCCATTGAGTTTCTGGCCCCAGACCCTGCGCCAGTTGCAAAGGCCAGCGGCAAACAGCCGATAACAAACGCAAGGGACGTCATAATAATCGGCCGCAGACGGAGCTTTGCCGCTTCAATAGCCGCCTGTACCGGATTCATCCCGTTATCAACCCTGACTTTAGCAAACTCAACAATCAAAATCGCATTTTTAGCCGCCAATCCGATTAACATAACTAACCCAATTTGCATATAGATACTATTTTCTAGGTTTCTTACATATTGAAACAACAGCGCTCCGAAAATCCCAACTGGAACAGCAAGCAAAACTGCAAATGGCACACTCCAACTTTCATATAGCGCTGCCAAGCACAGAAATACAAATATTAAAGCCATTCCAAACACTATTGGTGCCCTATTACCAGCAATTTTCTCTTCACGACTTTGCCCAGACCATTCATAAGTATAACCGCTAGGCAGAGTTTGCGCCGCTACTTCCTCTAGCGCAGTCATTGCTTGGCCAGAGCTATACCCCGATGCCGGACTGCCGCTAATTTTTACAGCATTTACTCCATTGTACCTAGATATAAGCGAAGGTGCTGTAATTTTCTTCGGGGTAACCAGCGTATTTAATGGCACCATTGTATTACTGGAACTTTTTACAAATAGCGAACGCATTGCGTCAACATCACTGCGGTACTGGCTTTCGGCCTGGACGATAACTTTATAAGTCTTGCCAAACTTATTCATATCATTAACTTGCGTTCCACCAAGATATACCTGCAAGGCCGTAAATACGTCAGAAACTTCTACACCCATTTTCTTAGCTTTCTCCCGGTCGACCTCAAATTCATACCCCGGAGTGTCGTTCTTAAAGTTAGAAGCAACTGACCCAATCTCTGGCCGCTGACGAGCAGCCTCAACAAATTTCTTGGATATACTGTCAAGATCATCCAATGTTCCGCCATTATGATCCTCTAGCATTAAGGTAAAGCCGCCAACCATACCAAGACCAGGCAGAGCCGGTGGAGCAAAAGAGATTACCGTACCCTCAGGCAATTGCCCGCCGCTAATCATCGTCTGGCCAATTTCCGCCTTCACTTTTAATTTGTCATCAGTTCTCTTATCCCACGAATCCAATGAAACGAACAGCGCTCCAGCGTTTGGTTTACTTCCGCCGCTTAACATATCCATGCCTGACAATCCCATAATATTAGCAACTCCAGGCTGAGCCTTTACTGTCTCAGTAAACTCTTTCATCACTGAGATAGTTCGATTCAAACTAGACGCCTCAGGCAAAGTAACTGCTGTAATATAAAACCCCTGATCCTCATCCGGTACAAAAGACGAAGGAACAAGCTTATATAATACGCCGGCAAAGATCAGTATAACCACCAGCAATACCATACATAACCGGGCTTTAGCGATAAGCTTTATTAAACTGCTTCCATAACGTTCAGTATATTTTTCTATCAATTTATTGAAAGCGTCAAAAAATCGACCAAGCCTGCCTTTATGCTCATTTGGATTATAAGGCTCCAATAGCAGCGTGCAAAGTGCCGGTGTCAGCGACAACGCAATAATCGCAGATAAGGCCATCGAAACCACAATAGTCAAGGCAAATTGTTTATATAGTATCCCCATCATCCCGCCAAAAAACGCGACCGGAATAAATACTGAGGCTAACACAAAGGCAATCGCGACTACCGGCCCGGAAACTTCACTCATCGCTTTTTTAGTTGCCTCCATCGGGGTAAGACCGGAGTAACGCATATGATGTTCAACGGCCTCAATAACAACAATGGCATCGTCTACAACCAGTCCAATAGCCAGCACCATCGCAAACAGCGTTAAAGTATTGATTGTAAATCCTAGTACGACAAACGCGCCAAAAGTACCTATTAGCGATACAGGAATGGCTAGCATTGGAATAAGCGTTGCCCGCCAACTCTGTAAAAAGAGAAACACAACAATCAACACTAATAGTAAGGCTTCAACAAAGGTTTTCGCAACATCTATCATTGACTCGCGAACAAATTTACTATTATCGACAATAACTTTATACTCTAAACCATCAGGGAAATTTTGCTTTGCAGCTTCAAGAACCTTCTTTACATTACCAATCGTTTGCAAAATATTCGCCGTGCTTGATAACTTAACTGCAAACCCCGCACTGGGATGCCCATCAACTAAACTATCATACGTATATGACTTACTGCCAAACTCTACTCTGGCCACGTCCTTAAGTCGTATAAACGACCCATCTGTCTTGGCGCGAATAATAATATTTTCGAATTCATTAAGATCAGTTAATCGTCCTTTTACTCTGGCAGTATATTGAAAATCCTGTTGAGAATTAGTTGGTAATTTACCGACAGAGCCAGCGGCAGCTTGAACATTTTGGTTTTCAATTGCTGAAGTAACTTCACTTGGCGAAACCGCCAATTGAGCCATTTTTTCCGGTTGTAGCCAAATTCTCATGCTATAATCAGACCCAAATTCCGTTACATCACCAACCCCATCGACCCTTTTAATTTGATCAACAAGATAAATAGTACCATAATTTTTTAAAAACTTAGTATCATATGTGCCGTTAGGCGAATATAAGTTGAAAATCATCGCCATGTCTTGTGAAGATGACCTTGTAGTAACACCAGTTGACTGGACAGTACTTGGAAGCGAGTTTGTCGCCTCCGCAACCCGGTTTTGGGTCTGCACCGCTGCCGTATCAGCGTTTGTTGCCGACTCAAATTGAACAGTTAGCGAATACGTACCCTCATCAGAACTAGTCGAAGACATCGATGTCATGCCTTCTACCCCATTGACCTTATCTTCAATAGTCTGGGCTACAGTTTGATTAACAACCTCAGCGTTGGCACCTTGATATGAGGTACTAACAGAAACTGTTGGTGGAGTAATCTGAGGATACTGCGCAATCGGCAACGTAAAGGCAGCAACCACACCGACCATCGTTATAATGATCGATAAAACGATTGCAAATATCGGGCGCTCAATGAAAAATTTAGCCATATCTTCGCCCTCCTACTGCTGCGCCGGAGTCTCTAAAGCATCCGGTTCTACCATTGTTACATTCAAAGCCGCTCCTGATTTCACCTTATCAATTCCTTCAACAACAATACGTTCATTAGCTGTAAGGCCATCTTCAACCACCACCATATTGCCGACCTTACTTCCTAGTTTCACTGCTCGTTGTTCAGCCTTATTATCATCAGTTACCACGATGACAAATTTATTATCCAACAATTCTTTTACCGCCCGCGCTGGTATTAAAATCGCACCCTGGCGAACCTGCCCCGGTATAACAACCCGTGCAAACATCCCAGGAAGAAGAAGTTTTTGGGGATTACTAAACGTGGCTTTCATTGTAATCGTGCCTGTCGTATCACTAATTCCCTTATCAATTTGTTCAATATGTCCCAGCAACGGATATTCAGAACCATTGCTAAGTGTAAGTTTAAGGTTATCTTTAATACTGCTTGGCAAAGTGCCGTTTCCCAGCTGAACTAATTGCAAATATTCATTTTCACTCATACTAAACTGAACCCAAACAGGATCTGTCGATGATACACTAGCTAGGGTAGTTGAACCCGCTGCTACAAAATCTCCGACACTTAAATCATTGACATCAATTCGTCCATCAACAGGCGAAACAATTAAAGTATCCTGCTCATCCTCTACAGCCTGCTGCAAAGCAGCCCGGCTAACGTCAACCGTAGCAGAGTTCTCTTGTGCTGCAGCTACTTGCGTATCAAAAGTTTGGCGAGAAATAGCATCTTGTGAGGCTAACATTTGATATCTTGCTACATCTTTTTGGCTGTTGTTAAGCGTTGCCTGCGACTTAGCAAGCGTCGCCTGAGCGGAACGAATCGCTGACTGGTACTGTTTATTATCAATTCTAAACAGGGGTTGTCCCTTATGGACAATATCGCCGCCCTTTACCATCTTTTCTACAATACTGCCGGCTACCTTGGACATAATTTTCACTTCATTTTTTGACTGCACTTTCCCGACGAATTCGTAGTTAATCGCCGTATCGCGATTAACTACCTGTACTGCCTTAACCGCTACCGCCTGTGACATTCTAGTTGCTTGATTTTTTGCCAGTAACCAACTGCGCACAGCAACAACACCTATCACTATCACCAAAATAGCTAATCCAAAATATAAAATTCTGGAACGTTCAATTTTCACTTGCGATTCCCCCTGATTAAACATGATATTTCACTGGCAAAACCCTCGTTACTTGAATTTAAGCGGTTACTTTATCCCTTCACCCTCCTTTTATATTAGACCGCCAACTCCAGTTAACTGAGTACGCTCCGTAAAATCAAAAGATCATCCAATAATAATTGTAACAACAAATACCGACAATTACTTGTCATTATTGTTACAATTAAGTTACATTTTAAAATCTCGCTAAATTCCTTTCGACACTACAACCGTCTATATCAAACGGACTTAACATTTCGCTTAGCTTGATCAGTAATATTACTCGGCCACCTATTTATACTCAATATTTTATCCCAGCAATTTAATAAGTTCAGATGAATACATATCTAATTTTTCAGTTATTCCACCCATAATCCAAGCAAAAGCCCCGTTAATCTTCTTAGTCACTTTTTGAAGCCAGTGATTATGTTTTGCATCAACTTCATTATAATATTGCGAACTATAGCTAACACCTGCCGCCACTTCCTTGCGGGTATTATCCAATAACTTTTTTATATCTTGCCAAGCAATCTGTCTTTCTCCTACCTCAGCAACATATTGCGGCTGCATTGTCCCCTTGTCTTTATCCGTACCATTGCCTAAAACAAATTGTTCCGACGAAAAGCATATATTTTTTGCCTTTAATAGTCCCCCTCTAAAGTCGTTGGGAAACGTATCATCGCTGACATTCACAATAACAAGCAGCACCAAACATAAGATCACAACGTTTCTCATAAACCCTTCCTTTCAATACAATGCTAATGCATAACTCTGCCAAGACTATTGGCTAATTATAACTTAAATTAGTCCCAAAACCGTCACAAAAAGGTGTCTGTCTTATCACAATTACGCAAAATGGTCCCAACTCCTGAATTTACAAGAGTCGGGACCATTTTGCACTTGACGTTATTGTTCACTGCCGGTCATTAGCCGGCTTAGCCTTTTGTGATAATCACTTTGAAAAATTGCCATTTTTAAATATAGTTATCTCTTCGCCGCCTGCCGTTATACCAATGATTTCAAGGTCAGCCGTACCAATCATAAAGTCCTCGTGAACCAGCGAATCATTAACCCCGGCAGCCACCAAATCGTCTTTGCTCATATTTTCACCGTCCTTTATGCACACCGGATAGGCTTTGCCAAAAGCCAAATGACAGGATGCATTCTCATCAAACAGCGTGTTATAAAATAAAATATTGGTATTAGAAATCGGCGAATCAAATTTTAAGAATCTCGTAGCCTTTTTCAGCTTTGAACTCTACTGCTTTACCGGCTTTAAAAGTAATAGAAAAGTTCTCAATTAAATTGCCATTATAATTTAACGGTTTAGAACTCACAACCTTACCATTTACGCCGTTTTTTTTCGGGACAGTGAATACTTCCTCAGTTGGCATATTGGCAATAAACTCAATCCCCGCCGGAGTATGTTCCGCCCCCCCTAACCAGATATGATTCTCCGACAGCTCTATAATTAAGTCGGTCCCTAAGGAATTTTTATAATGCAACCGCCGAAGCTTATTAGCATTCAGAAAATCAAGCTTCTGCTTGAGATTATCCTTGTGCTTCTCCCATGCAGCAACCGGATCACCATCATCAATACGAACAGTCTTTAAGATAGCATCCCAAAGTCTGTCGACAGCCTGGTTTTCCGCAATATTAGGGAAAACTTTTTTAGCCCAGGCAATTGTAGGTATTGAAACCACGCACCAGGTATTTTGATTGCTCATCAATTTTTCTCGGTACTCCATTAACGCTATGCTGGCCGACTTTTGCGCTTTTGCTACTCGGTCAGCCTTTACGTCCTTTAAAATTTCTGGATCAGAGGCTGCAATACTTATAAACGCGGCTCCCGCCCAAGCATTTGCTGTATATAACTCCTTTTCCCATCCGGGAAACTTGTCAAAAGCTTCTTCCGGAGCATACAAAAACTTAATTTTTGATAATAATTCATCCTTCCAATTAACAGTTACTTCACTAGCCCCTTCCTTATAGGCGATCTCAGTAAGCAACCTGGCGAAATAGGCGCATTCTATCGGCGAAGCAATAACCAGCGGTTGCCCTTTCTGAAGGTTAATCCCTGTTTTTACTACAAGCCGGGCATACTTCTCCAATAAAGGACTATTCATCGTTCTCCCCCCAAATATCATAATATTCTTAGCCAAAAATCGTATCAGGCACTAGGTAAAACTACTAATACATGACCCTCTTCAGTAAAAGTTTCCTTAATCGTCCCCGCCGGAAGCTCTAACACCGCGACACTGCCAATACATACTCTTAACCGTAGCGGCTTTAACGCCGACACCATTTTGATAATTCTTAAATCCGAACTAAGAAATAGCACGTCAATAGAATACCGCATACCAACCGTATGAATGCTGTTGCAAGGCCGAATTAGCAACCCCTGTCCATTCAACAAACACGGCGTTCCAATCAGCCCCCTCAGCCGGGTATAAAATGTATCAGCCACCACAGCATCGCTCGCCAAAATTGCATTATTATTTTTGTTCATAACCGTAAACTTTACCATTAATTACGTCTCCTCAGCAGCCTGATAACGGCTGATTCGATTATATCAATTGCAACGCAGGAAATGCAAATTATACCATTAACCCTAGCCACATATAATATTCCCCTATAATCCCTTGCTCAACACTACCTGAATATAATACTAGCGCTAGTATATTACTGTTCTCCAAAAATAATGTCTATACCCGCCGGTGCTTATCGAACTACACCACGACCCTTCAACACCGATGTTTCAATCGTTATAGTAAAGTAAATTATCCCTTTGGATAATTTACTTTACTATCTCATATGACGCCTTCTCTTTTCGATCAGCCCAGTGGAAATTGTATCATCACCAATGCTGCGAGCGTTATAACTTATCTTGTTGCCATTATCTAAAACAGTTGGAATGTTGCTGTTATTAGTATTTAATTCTACCTTAGCCTTCATTACTTTTAGTATTTTTGCTTTTGCTAATGTTCTTTAAATAGAAGCCTTCATTCATTCCGTCCATCTGATTATCACCAAAGAATAATTAGTTGGAGAAATACAATCGTAATTTTTACTTTTGGGGATAATTTACGCTTACCTAGTGTATATGATATCTTATTCGCAAAGGTATTTTGTCGTTTAATATCAAGGAATAGCGAATTATGTTCAACAAAACTATAACGCTTCCTCTTCTGAACCACCAGATGGCTATTAAAATATCTCATCAAGTATAGGACTAAGGCATTCCTATAGTGCCGGGTTTTGACCCGGCCCAGGGAATGCCTTAGTCCTATTTATATAGATTTTTCTATACCCAAAGCCTACAACTGCTGGGGATTTACGGTCGGCTGACCCATCGGCAAACCCAGCTGGAAGAAACAGCCGAAGACCTCGCGAACATCTACGCCATGACATACGCCTCGACCAGCTTAGCAGCCGGGGTGCGGAAAGAATGGAAGTATCGAACCCCGATTGGTCTCTTGACACCTAAAATTCGGGTTGAATTCCAGCATGAATTCCAGAACATCGGCAGTGCTGCCGTGGCGTATAGCGATGCCTTGACAAATGGATGGTACCAGATTGCATCCCAAGCATCTGGACATAACAGTTTAGTTACAGAATTGGGGCTGGAAATTGCGGCATCAAAAGTTGCCAAAACAAGCCTTATCTACAATTGGATTCACTACTTTAGCGGTAACAATTATAAGCAGCTTTCCTTGAAGTATTCATTTCTATATTAAGAACAGTTCCCCCATTATCCAAAAAGGCTGTCTTAATCTGATGTACTCCCCTTTACAGTAGACAGGTTAAATAAAAACCGCTACCGGAAAGGGGAGTATTTTTCAATTAAAAATTATAATTTAGCGCATGCAGGTTTTGTCGTATTTTAGCAGAAATTATCAAATAGGGTTGAACTTGGATGGCCCCCCGAAAACTCAGTACGCTGAAAACAAATTAAGTATAATGGTTAAATATTACTTTGAACAGTCAAATGTGGCTTTGAAGCGAAAGTGCTTTTCACGCAAAATCCAAGGTAATCATTACGTTTACAAAGGAGTTGAAATGTGGTTACATTCAAAAGTCTTAGCTGGAAACTGATATTCATTTTTGTGCTTATTATGATTTGTGGCACTTCTTCAATTGGTTATTATGCAGTCTACAATATGCAGAATAAAATTGTTTCCGCCTCGCAGGAAAAGCTTCAGTCAGATTTAACTGTTGCAAAAGCCTTTTTTAACAATGAGATTCCTGGAGGATGGGAAGTAAAAGACGATAAGTTGTTTAAAGGAAATACTTTAATCAATGATATCGCGATTGTTGATGAGATTAAAGAAATGACAAACGATAGTGTAACTATTTTCCTTTTGGATGTTCGCATAGCCACAACTGTTCGTGAACCAGATGGAACCCGTGGGACTGGAACAAAGGCTGCGGAAGAAGTATCGAATACAGTATTGAAAGGTAATAAGACTTTCATTGGAAAAGCTCAGGTAGTTGGTGTTGTTAATCAGACAGCTTATGAACCAATTTTGGATGCCAGTGGCAACGTTATCGGTATGTTCTTCGTAGGAGTTCCCAACACTCCTTACGAGGCGATGATAGCTGATTTCGAAAAAAATTTGTTGATTTTTATCGTTATCGAAGTCCTAATCTCAACTATGATAATATATGGTATCTCCCTGAGGATATCAGAGGATATCGACACGCATCAAGCAGCTAACAACTAAAGCAAAAATGTTACCCATAAAGAGAGTTGTCTGTACTTACCACATACGAAGCGTATTTTCCCAAAACCGCGTACTGTATGTAGATCCTTAAGCTGCGGTTCTTAAAGTATCGATTTACTTATAGAGCATTGGAGCATCCTTAGGAGTTCTTCCTATATAAAGATCCAGCATTCCTGTTGCAGAATGCTGGATCTTTACTCCTAGTAAATTATTACGTTAGACCGCCTTTTCAGATAGTATATTTTAGGTTTGCCTTGTTCCTATTTACGCGGTATATAAAACCCGCTAGCAGTTGAAACTAACCAAAATATAACTTAAGGAAGTTAGACTCATGACTAAAACAATTGCCTTATCCTCTACAACCGCTCCCTTAGCCGAGCTCTTGAAAAGTCGTGGCTATCAGGTAATCGGCCTGAATGAAACATCCAACTCCCGCATTCCAGTCGATGCAATCCTTTACAACCAAAGTCCCTCCCCGGAAGCAACTTACTGTCGCCAATCGTCTGAGATATCCGACATTAGCTTAGGAAGCTCCGAGCCACTATCTGACGAACTTAATGCCATTATTATGCTGAATACAAACGGTCTGAGCTGTGAACAAGCAATATCCGCCCTTGAAGGACGCCTGCGTCATCGCCACTGGGTTCACTAACATTCAAGCCCACTACTTATGTATACTTATTTTCGCCAAGCAACCGACAACTGGTAATAGCCGTCTCACCGAATCGGTCCTTCAAACTGTCCATCGCCCTTAGCATCCGCAGTCGTTTATCTTCCGATTCCCCAAACAATGAAATTTGCGGCATCCACGGCTTTAAATTAGTTACTGTAATTCCCAGCAGCCTTACCCCCTGGGCTAGTTCCATACCGCTAACAACACTCTTGGCAACTTCATAAATTTTTTCGTCCAAACAAGTAGCCTCGTCAAGGGTATGACTACGCGACAAAGTTTTAAATGATGCTAAGCGGATTTTCACCGTTACGGTTCGCCCAATTAGATCAGCCTTTCTCAGACGCCGCCCAACCTTTTGACTTAGCGCTAAACAGTAAGCTTCCATTTCTTCCTTGGCCACTAAATCTTTTTCAAATGTAATCTCATTCCCCATCGACTTAGGCACATGAGTAGAAACTACTGGCCGGTCATCTGCCCCAACCACCAAAGCGCGCATCGCAGCAGCAGCACTGCCAAAAAACTTTTCAAAAACCGCTCTATCAGCCTTAGCCAATTGTCCAATTGTATTAATGCCAGCTGAACAAAGCAGTTCAGCGGTAGTAGCACCTACCCCCCACAAACGCCCAACAGATTTATCCCGCAAAAATTCCTTTTCCATCCCTGGTTCAACAACAACTAACCCGTCCGGTTTTCCATAATCTGATGCCAACTTAGCCAAAAACTTATTTGGCGCAACTCCGGCCGATGCAACCAACCCCAGCTCTTTTTTTATCCTACGCTTTATCTTGACAGCTATCTCTTGTGGCTTAGGATATAACCACTCCATACCAGAAACGTCCAAAAAAGCCTCATCCAATGACAAAGGTTCAATTGCTGGCGAAAAGTCGGCCAATATACTCTGAATATCTGCCGAAACTTTTACATATTTCGAATGATCTCCAGCAAGGAAAATTCCCTTTGGACAAAGCTGCCTAGCCTCAGCCATCGGCATTGCCGAATGAATTCCGAATTTGCGGGCTTCATAAGATGCTGTAGAGACAACCCCTCGCCGTCCAAGGCCGCCTACAATAACCGGCTTTCCTCTTAATTCAGGATTATCCCGCTGCTCAACAGCAGCAAAAAAAGCATCCATATCAACATGAATAATCCAGCGCTTCACATAATTCACCACTCAACAAAAATTAACCCGCGCCATCAATTCACCGCTAAAACCTCCGCAATAACTAAATCCCGTCTGACCTCCAAATCAATGTATTTTCCGTCAGACAACTTAACAACCGGTCGAGCCAGACGGGTATTATCAAGATAAATTACCCGAGCATCGCTGCCATCCGATAACCGAACGATATACCCTACCAACGAATCCTTTAGATGATCCAAAAAGGTTAGAGCAATATCGGGATCAAGCTTACCAAACATTCCGCTAAATACTTCCTCAATAGCTTTAAATGGAGTTTTAGCCCGATGATAAATTCGGTCATTAGTCATAGCGTCATAAATATCGGCAACTGCAACAATCCTGGCATAGTGTGCAACCTCGGAACCAACCAATTGAAAAGGATAACCCCGCCCATCCAGTCTTTCATGATGCTGCAAAATTCCAATTAAAACATCTTGAGAAAGATCGGTCTTCTTAACTAGCTCAAACCCTAGAATAGCGTGTCCTTCCATAATATCCATTTCCTCGGCTGTCAAACTGCCTGGTTTATTTAATATCTCTAAGGGAATTTGCGTTTTGCCGATATCATGCAGCAAGCCGCACAGAACCAGTTCACGCAATTTATCACCCGTATACCCCAGCCACTTACCCAATACTCCAGCAATAATCCCCACATTCACCGAGTGACGAAAAGTATAATCGTCAGTATTACGGATCATCCCTAGATGACTAATAACTCCAGTAGCCTTAACCATCGACTCTATAGATCGATCAGCGATTTCCTGCATCTTCGCCAACGGAACTTCCTTAAAGTAACGTGTCTTATCAAAAGCCTCTTTAAGTACCTGTAAAAGCTCGGAATGTGTTTTGGAAAATACCTGCTGTTCAGATAGCAAACTCAGAACATTATCCGTTTCCTCCACCGCAGGCTCTTTGATATACAAGGTATTAAATCCAGCCGCCACCAGCCGCTCAATCATCCCCTCAGCTAGAACAGTGTTTTCACTTAAAAGAATTGCTCCATCATCGGAAAAAACCGGTCTTCCTAAAATCATGCCTGGTTTTATATCACATATAAGATAAGGTTTATTAGTCCAAATCATTCAGCACCACTCCTAGTAGCCCTCGATATTATACTTACTAAATTCTATTAAGACCTTTTTACTGTAATAATTAACTTTAGTTATACACCAACAGTAAAATTCCTTTATTCGACAACATTTCCACTAATAATCTTCCCTTTCTCAGTATAACTATCAAATGTTACCGTAATATCGACAATCTCTGGGATATTGCCCAATCTTATCGGCGGCCCCCAAGTTCCGAAACCTAATGAAACAATTAAATGAAAAGCTCCTCTTCTTAGAACTCCCCAATCACTATCAAATATTCGCCCAGTTACTAGGTTATTAGGAAAAAACTGTCCCCGGTGAGTATGACCCGACAATTGTAAATCAACGCCCTGAGCCATTGCTTCATCCAACCGGTTAGGCTGATGATCAAGTAAAATAATCGGCATTTTTCGATCAATCCCCTGCATTACTTCAGCGATTGGCGCTCTCGCTCTGCCTGTAAACCGCCCTCTCATCATATCATCCCTCCCCACCACATATAATCCGTCTGCTACCTTAACATAGCTGTCACGCAAAACATGAACACCAGCCTGTCGAAGATATTCCACTGCCATTTCGGCTTCCCCGCCAATATATTCGTGATTGCCAAGCACCGCATAAGTGCCAAACCGTGACCTTAGCTTTCCCAGTTCTTGTGGCATATTGTGCTCCGCAAAATAATTAACATCCTCATCAATGGTATCGCCCGCCAGAAATATTATGTCCGGCTCCAGCTTGTTAATCATATTAACTAAGCCACAAAGACGCGAATTATCTACAACAACGCCTAGATGAATATCAGAAACCAGCACCGCCCTAAGCCGGGATAAGTTGCCTGCGGTTTTTTTTATTTTTATCGCATAGCTCATAACCCTAGGGTTACGCGCATTCCAGATACCATAGATCAAGATTACTACCACTAAAACCGTGACAGTGATGCCTGCTGCCATTGACTCGCCCGCGATTCCTTCTGGCAGTAGTTCCAGGACACTATTTATCCAGCGCACAGCATCCGACAGAAGCCAGAGGATTACAAAATAATATATTGCTGCCAGCCAATAATCGCCCACTATTGTTACAAAATTAATTACCTTACCTGATTGATATCTTCTGGCCAACCTTGCGCCCAAAGGAGTTAATGCGATAATTGCAAATGCTCCAACGTACAACATAGTATATGCTGGCAATAGTATTTGGAAAAATGCCTGCCAAAGACGAAAAGCTACATAATAATTAGCTCCTCCATAAATCATAAGCACAATACTAAAGATTATGATAAATAGTAGTATTCTCATCAAATTAGACCTCGCTACATAAATTATTAAATCACGTAATTTTTTTGAATAATACAGCCGCAAAACCGTAATACTATCTTTGAATCAGCGGATGGCATGCTTGGGTGGAGGAAGGATAGATACGCCATCCTAAACTTCACCACATGCCGCTTTAGATTCAGTTTCTCCTCTCCCATAGTCATCCGCAAGGATGACCTTTTTTTTACCATTTATCTCGTTAACAGCCTGTAAGACTCCGTGCTCTTTAGGTCGGAGATCAAAAGTCTATTACACTCGAACTAACTATTCGGAAATAACCCTTCCGAGTACAAGACTCACTTATATATTATTGCCATTACTAACCCGCTCTCAACAAGTACGCAAACAAATTTTATGTTAATACTATTTTTTTGTTTTCATATAACCCCTTGGCAATAACCACCATATTCCGCTATCTTATCACTATCATCCATACACAACTTTAGCATGCAGGGATAATATCATCCTTTGTCTAATTAAACAATTACAAATCAAATTCAAAGGAGTTGTGTTATGCTAAAAATCCTAAAAATTCTTTTTTTAGCGGTTATTATTTTAAGTTATCAATCGTTACCAACAGCCTTTTGTGCAGATAAATATTTTTTGTTATGTTCACCTGCAACTAGCCAAATCTTCCTAGACACCCAGAGTATTCAAACGACTTTAAGTGATGATCAAAGCTGGCTTTACATAAATGTATGGATTAAAATAAAGCCAAACGATCAAGGCATAAAATATGAACTAGAAACTAGAAAACAACAGAATTTATTTACCAAAGGTTTTGAAAACCTTGATTATTCACTACAACAATTTATTTTGGCCTATAATCCTACATCAGGAAAAATCGTATATAAAAGTATTTCATCGACAGATTATGATAAAGCCGGCAAAATATTAGATTCCCAGAACTACACTAACGAGCCTTTTAAAGATGTTATTCCTGCATCAACTGGCGAAACCCTTGCTTTTAATATTTTACTATATACTACCGAACATAATATACACCCTCAATAAAAATTAAAATCACAAAAACAAAACCCAGGCCTGGCTTAACCTTGAACAGCCATACTGCCTGGGTTTTATCATTTCTATAGTTCCAAAAGCACTCCCGCGCCACTCACAGCCGCTTAGAACCTATAGTTGGTTCCTACCATCATCCATATTCCCGGCTCCGGATAAAATAATTCATCCTCATATTGCTTATTAAAAATATTATACACCGTAATATACCAATCCTGTTTTTCATTTACCTGGCGGCTTATTTTTAAATCCACTACATTATAGCTGGGAAGAAAAGAATACACAGTTTTTTGGGCTGAACGATTATCAGCGCCAGTGCTGTCCGCGGTATAGCGCTCTCCAATCCAATGCCCGGTAAGATTAAAATCATACCCTTTGCCGGCCTGATAATGGACCCCGTAATTTATATGATTTCTTGGCGTATAAGTAAGGTCGGTCACGTTTCCGCTTGTATCCTCGGCCGAAGTATCTAAATAAGTATAATTGACAAACCCATCCAAGCGGGTCGAAAACTTTTTGTTCAAGTTAATTTCTAACCCCTTAATCTTGGCCCAAGTAAGATTCTGGTATTTTGATGTCTTGTTAAGTCGGTTTATTTTATCAGCAATGTCACTTTTAAAAATTGCAATATCTCCGGTTACCGTTGAATTAAATTCATGTTTTAACCCCAGTTCATAATTTTTGGCTTTTTCCGGTTTTAAATTGGCATTGCCGGAAGTGGTCGTAAAAAGCTGCTCAGCGCTGGGAAAACTATAGGTCTGACCATAAGACGTGCGCAGGATATTACGCTTATCCAACCGGTAGACCATATTAACGGTCGGATTAGTCGCCGAACTATCGATACTGCTGTTATCACTATTTACCACTTCGTTGGTGTCATGTCTGACACCAACGGTAATCGTAGTTCTCTCATTGGCAAGTATATTATCTTGCGCATAATAGCTGTAGCGTTTGTTTTTATAATCCAACCAGTAATAATTGTCTGGAATGTAAGGATCAGCCGCCGAATTATTTGCGGAATTTTTCCAGTCGATATCATTATACACGGTCCCAAAAGTCAGCGTGTGTATAGTGTTTAATTTCCAATTACCAACTAGTTCCACCCCTGTTAGCGTACTATCCCAGTAACTGGCGTTCCAGCGATATGTACTATAACCACTATCGCCGGTTTTAATGCCGTTTGAAAGACTTACTCCCGAATTTGAATCATAGTCGGCCCCATTAGCCCATAAGCCCTGGTTTTCCGTAAACCGGTATACCTTTATATCAAAATCGAACTTACTATTCAGCTTCTTAGCATAATCCAATGACAGGTTGATCCTTTCCCAGTCCCGATATTGCCAATTATTTAACCCAGGCCAAAAACCGCTTGTATAACTTATCGTCTTACCGGTAACAGGATCAACCGCATTTTGACAGTCCTTATCTGTAATCGAATACCCCCCTGCAAACGTCAGTGATGCGTCATTATCAAATGTCCAGTTCATTTTAGTATTAAAATATTTTGTATCCTTGCTGATACTTCGATAACCGTTAGTATGCTCAGAACCGGCATCAAAATAATAATTAAACTTTTTATCGCCGCCACCATAAGCAACAGAGCCATTTAGAGTACCCCAGGTTCCGGCAGCAAGCGAAACTTTACCGCCCTGATAATCTCCGCCGCTTTTAGTGGTAATTAATATTACCCCCCCTTTGGCATCGGTTCCATAAATCACCGGAGCCGGCCCTTTAATTACTTCAATTTTCGCAATATTATCCACCTGAATCATTGCGACATCCACTGCAGCAGAACTGGTCATTTTAGCCAACGGATTTACTGGCACACCATCAATATATATTTTAACATCTGTTGCTGTAACTCCCCTTATATCAACAATCGTGTTTCCTTTCCTGCCCTGGTGCAAGTTTAATCCAGGAACATCCGCTAACGCTTCCGCTAAATTTCGCGCCCCTTTAGCCGCTATATCTTTGTCAGTAATTACACTGGTTGTAACCAAATACTTCTCCAAAGGATCGGCGCTAACAACAACCTCATCCAAGGTTGTACCCTCGCTTGCTGCAGAACTCTCAGCAGCTGCCCACACCAGCCCCGGCAACATCAATAAGATACAATTGATAATTGCCAATTTAGAAAGAATTTCTTTATACATGGTTTGCCTCCTCTTTAAATTGAATATTCTATTGGATTACACTCGAATTCCATGATAAATGCACTAATCATTAAACTAATACCGGAATACATACTTTCATTGTTTTTGATTTTCCAACCTCAATTTCGAATATCCTAACCCTTGTCGTATAGAGCTCGCTAAGAATGCTATCAGTAACAACCTCGTCCGGACTACCAAACGCGGTAATCGTTCCATTTTTCATAATCAATACCTTATTGCACAACAAAAAAGCATGGTTGGGAAAATGCGACGTCATAATAATCGAATAGCCTTGCTCTGCCAGGTTATCAATTACTTGCAATATGCGAACCTGATTCCCATAATCAAGACTTGACGTCGGCTCATCCATAATTAACAATTCGGCTCGCTGAGTCAGAGCGCGGGCAATCAGTGCCAGTTGCCGCTCGCCGCCGCTGATTTGACTAAATAAGCAGTCTGCAAGATGCACTATTCCTAATTTAGCCAGAGCCTCAGTTGCTATGGCTAAATCATCATCAGACGGCCCTGCAGTAAATCCGATATGCGGCGTACGTCCCATAACAACCATATCCAACACCCGGTGGGGAAACACCATAGTAGTTGCCTGAGGAACATAAGCCATATACCCGGCCAATTCTCGCGCCGGAATCGCCCCTATTTTGCGGCCCTTAACCCGCACACTGCCTGTTCGCGTTTTTAAAATTCCCAGCAAGCACCGCAGCAAAGTTGTTTTTCCAGCGCCATTCGGCCCCAGTAGACAAACAACATCACCTTTATTGACAGCAAAAGAAAGACTTTTGAGCAAATCACTGGATGACGAATAGCCAAAACTGATATTATCTACCGCAAGCAAAATCTCTCCCCCTATATCTTCTGCTAGAACCTTTCGATATCAAACAACTCTTCATGCGTCAACCCGGTAACGGTATTTATATCAACCCCCGGCCTCACCGATAAAACAAGACTCTCGCCAGCTTTTGTCCACCGTACCGCTTTACAGCGCTGGTTACTCAAATATGTAAATCTGGCTGGGTTAGCCAATCGGGCTCGGGTCAACCCCTGCAAAACATCAGCCAGACAAGCGTCGCCCTCCACCGTAAGCTTTAGCTCAGGCGACTGTATTTGTCCAAAATGCGCCTCAACCACTAACGCCATTTTGACACCCAGCTCTAAGCCCAGACAACTTTCACAATGATGCGCCAACGCCTGCTTTCGAAACATCATCTCCCTGTTTTGATACTCGCGCGGCGGAAGATAGGGCGTCTTTGGCGAAAAAACTATATCTGATTCAAAATATGGTTTTATATCCAACACCGGGGTACCATCTACAGCATCAAATCCGCCAACATAAAGATCACACCCTGCCACCTTTTCCAATTTGACAAGCGTCAACGCAATCGGATTCGGGCGCACAGCACTTCGTAGTCCAAAAACACCACGTTTCGGCAAGTCTGGGTTAACTTTCGATGGAACAACCTCAAGCAGCGATCGTTCACTCTGACCAAACCAGCTCAGAATCCACAGATGGCTATTATCGCCAATCCTACTGAGGGCCGGCTGATATTCAGGCATAATATGGACGACAGCCGCCTGTCCGCCAAGCGGAACCTCCCCCGTAGTCCGCCAGCAACTTTCGGCATACCCAATTGGCCTAATAACACTACCATCACTTATACTCAGCTCAGTCACATTGACGCATCTCCCCTCATCTAATCACTGATAGCTAGTAAACCATCCTCTTATGTACAGTTTGCCTTATTCTATCCCCACCCGCGCTTAGCTCTGGCAAGCAGAAAAACAAAGAATGGCGCGCCAATAAGCGCCGTAAGAATACCCACTTGTATTTCCAGTGTGGCAATACTGCGACTTAAATTATCCATCATTAACAAATAAGTCGCCCCCAAAACCAGTGATGCGAAAAGCACCCTCGTAAAATTCGCGCCAAACACCATTCTCGCCGTATGTGGAATCAACAGCCCTACCCATTGAATAATGCCACCAATACTAGTAGCCGCTGCAGCCAGCAGCGTAGCGCACACCAACACCACCAAGCGAGTCCTCCGGACATTAATCCCCAACGTCTGCGCTTCTTCATCGCCAACGCTAAGTACATTAATTTTCCACCGCAGACCATATAGCACCACAATTGGAACAATTACCGGCAAAACCGAGCAGATAACATCCTGACTTTTTACCTTGGACAGTCCTCCCATTAGCCAAAAACTAATTTCAGGCAATGTATTCATCGGATCAGCCAAATATTTCAGCGCCGAAACCAACGCCTGAAAAAATGCCGAAACCACAATACCTGCCAATACTAACGATATTGTAGCCTTGTTGCCGAAATATGAACTGATGGTAAGCGCGCAAAAAACCGCGACCAATCCACAAACAAAGGCCAACCCCTCGACCCATATCCAAGATAAGTGAAGAATCATCCCCAAAACCGCCCCAAAACCAGCCCCCCAAGAGGCTCCCAAAATTGACGGTGATACTAAGGGATTTCGAAACAAATTCTGATACGCCGCCCCGGAAACTGAAAGTGCTCCACCTACCAAAAGTGCTGCCATGATCCGCGGCAAGCGGATTTTTAGTACAATTGTTTCCATGGTATCAGTCCAAACCTGAGGCAGCGCAATTACTTTAGACACAATAATTGCTACCACCATATCCGGCGAAACCGGATACCTGCCAATCAAAAATGACCCAAAAAACACCATTAACAGTACTATCAGCATGATTGACGATTTCAACATACCAACACAAGATTTCCGTTTCCTGACACCTTCGCAGCCTTCCAGTTGAAGCCTCACTAGCGCTCCGCCACCCCCAGCACTGCCGTGTGCTCCAAGCTCATCGACCTGCCGTGTCGGCATTGGGATGTTTGCCATATTCAGCTTCTCCTCCCACTAAATATTTCTAACCAGGTATACTAACGTCTTATATCTATCGCACACTGAATACAAGCAACCTTTCCAGCGCGTATCCTTGCCCACGGTTCCATCACTTGTTCACCGCAATATTCACAGCAAGGCGAACTATAAATCAATTCCCGTTCCGGCAGAACTTCCGCCCTCACTTCCACCTTCAAGAGGGCCACATCAGGCAACGTCATTATTTCTTGTATCCTGTTCTCCTGTTCGCTCTTATAATGACGGTACTCATCCTCCGTCGCCCCACCGCTCATTACCTTCTTATTCAGGGCGTCACTTTCCGGCGAGTACTTATATGGCAGCGCTACCACCCTAACAGCCTGGCCACTTTTCCGACAACCAACAATAAACGCCTGCTTGCCAGTAGTTTTTAGGTACAACTTACCTTTACCAATCGTGCACCCAAGCACAATCTGAAAGGCGTCAATAGTACAGCGGTCACTTTCAGCAATAGTCACCAGATCGCCTTCTCCCGGGTCACTATATCCTAGCGCCGCCAGTGCCGCTTTTGCCAGACGGTAACCGCTAGCCAGACCGGGACATACGTGCCCATGAAATTCCACTACCTTTTGCCAATCAGCCGAATATCTACTCTCCATCTTTTTTGAACCTCCTGTTCCTTTTATCGGTGAATTACTCCCATACAGCCCTGGTTAGATAAATTCCTGGCAAAACATTCAATTGCGATATCAGCCCCAGTAATCGTATGCATAAACATACTCCGGTTTCCTACAGCAATACTTTTGCCGCCAAACCGTTCTCCCACTGTTCCGGACGGAATGGACGATAGGTATCCAGAAAAAGGGTATTGCTTACTTTCATCATCTTCAAGATATGCTCTATAGCCAGCAGGATAAGCAAAAACTTGGTGCCTACCGGTGCTTATTGTCAAATATTGAGCTTCACCAGCTTCGTATGCGTACCACCCTTTGCTGTTAGAACATGAAGTATATGGCAGACGAAACTCGCGTACTCCAACCCCCTCCACCAAAATCAAGGCGACCTTTTTATCCCTCAGCGCCGCTGCAACCCTTTCACCGATATCTGTTATAGACGTTATCGCACCAAGTCCTGTCGATACCGGAATAATGTCGCTCTAAAACAATACCCTTCACAAGCTACTGCCAAATATTCGGGCAGCCGCTCACTATCCACCATCGCGTCGCTAAACAATGAAATAAATTCCTCTTTACTAACCAATCTTTCAATCCCTATTACTTTCCGCAAATAACGCATATCATTATCGCTTATATCATAAAGTCCGGCATAACGCGTCAACCAATGACTGGTAATTGCTAATCCATCCAACCTGCTCAAATTAATATAATCCTTTACAGCAATCATATCTCCAGTACCCACGACCACCGGAAAAAACCCTGATTCTTTCGTAAATCGTTCGATTTCAGCAAAGACATCGTCAATAAGTTTGGCGCGCTCATCTTCCGCCGGATGATTAAACCGAAACGAATAATACTGCTGAGCATAAATTAAAAATGCAAAATCCGGTGAGTATCGCCTGACTAAATCTAGAGCTGTATCAGTAACCCATTTGTTTCCCCTCTCATCTGTATCCCCAGGAAAAGGATGCTTATCCAGTACATCCTTTACCATTTGGATTTTTGGAGAATTGTCAGTTCGTTTTTGACCGGTCCGAAGATCAAATACATTCTGCCATTCTCTTGCATCGATAACCGCCAAACTCATATCGCTTTTCCTCCTGCATTCCACGCAACACGCTTGCCATGAATATTAATCTTATAGCCGCAGTCAGGACACGAATTATCTTGGCAATGGTAGTGGCTCAGCTTATCACCGCCACACCCAAGACTGAACCGTTCAATTACTGCCCTGCCACATTGTGGACAAATAGTATTGACCCAATCGGAACCGACAAAATTATGAAAATAAATATACGGTAATAGGCGGCGGCTTTTTTCTAACACCGTATTTATTGCCGCAATATTTGGATACTTTACTTCCTTCATTTTGTATTCCGGTAATAGTCGAAATACATGCCAAGGAATATTCCGGTCAACATCAGCTAAAAAGGTTGCAATTAGGTCAAGCTCGTTATCATTCACCGACTGTATTACAGGAGTTGTAACTTCAACATGGCTTAACGCCGCCAGATTTTCAATATTCCTCAAAACAGGTTTGACATTAGGAACCCCCAAATATTCGCGGCAGAATTCAGGTGCCAGTCCCTTCAAACTGATGTTAATAAACGAGAATACCTCTGCCAACAGCTCCGTCGATTTCTCAGTAGTATAAGCATTAGTAAGACACCCCATCGGAATCCCCGCCTTTTTCGCCGCTTTAGAAACCGCTAGTAACGATGGCAGCGATACTGCAGGTTCGTTGACATTAAACACAATATTATGACAACCACGTTTAACAGCCATTCGAACAAGTTCTTCAGGTTCAAACTCATACATTGTGTCCTGCATTCTTACAGGATCTTCCCTAGCAATAAAAGCATTAGCACAATACCGGCATTCCATGTTGCATCCTGCGGTGCCGATAGTCATGCTTCTACTCCCCGGATAAGCATGGTAAAACGGCACTGACTCAACCCTTGAAACAGCATAAGTGCACCACTTGTTGGGAAAACGCTCTTTTATCACCCCATCTGCCACATGATACATACGACACACACCATAATTGCCGTTTCCTAATTCGCAGCGCCATTCACAATAATTACATCTCATTTCGTCACCTCTTCTTTCGTTACATACTCTTCTGCCATTACTAGCACAAGTCATTGTCTTTGCGACCGCTTGGCTAATTCATCTAACTCATCCTCAGAAAGCTGGTAATGATAAAACAACGAATAAAACCGCTTAACCTCTTCGCGAAACTCGAATGTATATACATCCGGATACAGTAAATTTGCCACCCACCTTATACCAATTAGACGGCTTACTGCCGGCGGCCGATCAAACCAATTAAATGGCCCGGTAGGAATTTCATATATCTTCCGGTCGCGAACCGCCCGGATATCCTGCCATGACTTGTCCCCCATTATCGCTGGATAACTGCTACTCTCGCCGTCACGAAAATAGTCTATCAACACTACCTCAGGATTCCATGCTAAAACCTGCTCTAACGACACTGGACTACGCCCAATAGTTCCACTGCTTGGCAAACCAGGATCAGCAACATTCAATCCACCAACGAAATCAATTATCTCCGCGTGCCAGGACCCGCGCGGTTCTGTTTCCAAACCGCCTCGCCCTTCAGCATAATAAACCGTAACTGGGTTACGCCCCGCCAAAGCCACCCTTTTTTCTTCTATCATACCAATAGTCTCCCGGCAATACGCTGCAAGCTCAGCCGTCCGCGCCTCATGGTTTAATGCCTTTCCAGCAACCAGATAGGACTGTTCCATTTTAGTTATTTCTTGATCAAGCATAACTACCGGTATTTTCGTCAAACTTTGCAACTCGTCCGCATATTTTCGATTTTGCGAGTTTATCACAGTTACCATCAAAATCATGTCCGGCTTCATTTTAATTATCTCTTCCACATTGCCAGTAGAGCCGCGTTCAATCCAGCCAAGCACCGGCAACTTCCGATACGGAGGCAAAATATAACCCGACTGATCTGAAGCCATATGATAGCTCCATCCTGCCAAAAGCTCAGGATCAATGGTGTAAAGCATCACCGCCTCCACAGGCGATGTAGGATACACCTTCTTTATTTGCTGCGATAAAACAACATTACGCCCAGCCATATCGGTAATGACTCTCCCGCCATTAAGCTCGACCTCATTACCCGAACCTATGTAAGCTTCTTTCCCGCACCCCGCTAAAGTAACTAGAAATAAAACAGCAATAATTATCCTACCAAAACGCACTTCTTCAAAATCCCCCCTTTAAAAATAAAAAAACTAAGCGCTGACTGCTGCATCGCTTAGTTTACATCCATTGCATCTACGGAAAATTATGGTACAAATTTATCTTACTATTAAAACTAACATAAATCAATATTTTTAATATGAAAATTCCGAATTATTTGTTTATATTTGTTTAAATTTAGTTTTGTTCTGTGTTTTTTAAAAACCATAATTAAAATTGTATTGAAGCCTCACATCCCTGAAGTTCTCCAAACACCAAAATGGCTTATCAGTCATCACAACCAATAAGCCATACCCTTATATTAGCGCTAAACCATCGTTATTACAATAAACTAAAACCGCCAGTTAGTTTATTAATTTTCTGCGACGAACCATATAGGCAGATACCCAAATATTTAATATTATCTACTTTTGTTTCAGAAAGCAATTCAGTATAATCCTCATACCGCTTAGACTTCTGCGCAACAGAACAAAAATCGATAACTAATATATCTCGGAACTCTTCCTCATAAACCTTTTCTCTAATAGCCTTAATTTCTTCTTGGCTAGTACCAAGTATCGGTAAATTAACCTTTGTAATTCCTATATGAATACGCTCATCCTTATCAAAGATATCCGGGCCAACCAATCCCTCTACCTTGCTCCCTAAACTCAGCCCAAGAGCTGCAGCCGTATTAGCGATAAGTCCAAGCGGAAGTTTTCTATCAATCAAGAATACAGTTTTCATATGTGCTGCCTCCAACTATTTTTTACTTACTATCGTAGCTGGAGTCGTGCCACTCTTCTTGAACAAAATTGCTATTTGCTAGAAATTTGATATGCTTCAGGAGTTATACCAACATACTTTTTAAAAGTCCGCGTAAAATGACTCTGATCAGCAAACCCTGTCTCAACGGCAACATCAACTATCCGCCGCCCCTTTTTCAAATCCTGTTTGGCGTAATTTATTCGTAACACCGTTTGAAGAGCATGTGGCGGCAAAAAGTAAATTTGCTGAAAAAAACGGACAAGATGAAACTTGCTAAACCCCGAAATATTCACTAAATCATCCAGCAAAATTTTATCTTTAAAATTGTCACAAATATACTCTTTCACTTTTTTCAGTCCGTGAGTAGGGTAACGACTTGTTTCATTACATATAGACGGCTCGTTTTGAGCTAACTGGTCTAATAAAGCAATAACTCGCGTTTCCTGTTCCAAAGGATTTCCTGCTTCGAATAAACAAGAAAGTAAACTTTCCACTCTGTAATACAGGCTTCTATCAATAAAGCCTGCAGCTTTAGCCAGCCTCTTAAGTCCGTTATTTTTCTTAATAATTGTTGCGAACCATGCTTCATTAATAAACAACATTTTATATTTCCAATTATCTTGGCGCTTAGGCATGCACGAATGGACAATCTGCGACGGAATAATGATAACATTGCCTGGCCCGATAGTATTAACATTTCCATTAGCCCAAAAATTACTATGCCCATGCTCAACTATTCCCAATGAAAATTCATTATGTATATGTTTTCTACATTCAAACCCATGACTACAAGTTTTTAACTCAAAATATGGCAATTCAGTATTCTTTAGAAAATTTATTGACATATTTGCACCTTCTCCAAACCGCAACTTCCTTACAACGCATAAAACGGCTGTCTGCATATTATACGAACAGCCGCAAATCATTATGTATGAGCCTTTACGGCACTCGAATAATTACATTCGACTTTATCAAGATTAATCCTTTCCTTAAACTTAGTCTTTATTACTTCCGGTATTCAACTTATAATCCCCCCTCAAAGCAAAAATAAGGACTTTGGAATATTTCCAAAGTCCTAAATCTTTTATTTATGGCGGAGTGGCAGGGATTTGAACCCTGGCAGGGATTGCTCCCTCTAACGATTTAGCAAACCGTCCTCTTCAGCCACTTGAGTACCACTCCGTAGTTACCATGACAGAATGGCGGAGGGGGTGGGATTCGAACCCACGGTCCCTTGCAGGATCACTGGTTTTCAAGACCAGCTCCTTAAACCACTCGGACACCCCTCCGTGTCCGGCACATTTTGTATTATAGCAAATTAGCGCATGACTTGTCAATAAAAAACGTTATGGCAAATTTGACAATTACTGCAATAAGTTTTCGACAACAATTAGACCAATAAGAATAATATAGAGTACTACAAGAATCGGTTGACTAGTATGCCCTTCGGCGGTATAGTGTTAATATAACAGGCGTAAATACTAAGGCTGGTGAGGAATATGGACATAGACCGACCTAGGTTAACTAAATTATCGTTTTTCGGAAAATATGGGAGAATATCTCTATTTCTCACTGGCACTAACATGCCTTAGCTGAAAAATAGCATATTCTCCAAGAATACGGAGGAAATATGCTATGCTTAATATCTACAAAAGCAACTGTGATCAGATAATAGAACTAACGTCATCAAATATCGAAAAAGGCGCTTGGATCAACCTAATTAACCCTACCCAGGACGAATTAAATAACGTAGCGCTTATAACCGGTGCCCCCATGGACCATCTTAAAAGTGCGTTAGATGAAGAAGAGCGCTCCCATACCGAGATTGAAACCAACTCCATGCTCATCATCACTAACATTCCTATCTTGCGTGGCACAGACAGTTACGATACCCTGCCGCTCGGTATCATAATGATGAAGGATTATATCATTACCGTCTGTCTGGAAAAACACCAAGTTCTCTCCGAATTTACCCTCGAAAGTCACCGGCCAGTCAGTACCTTCAAAAAAACGCGTTTCTTATTCCAGATTCTTAATAAATCAGCTACATTATATCTGAAATACCTTAAACAAATCAACCGACGAACAGATGAAATCGAACACGATCTGCGCCAATCAATGAAAAACGAGGAAATGTTCCAGCTTCTTGAACTACAGAAAGGCCTTACTTATTTTACCGCGTCCCTACGCTCCAATGGCATCGTTCTTGAAAAACTCCTTCGGCTACGTTCTAACATTCAACTGCAGCATCTTATAACCATGTACGAAGAAGACGAAGATCTGTTAGAAGATGTCATCATTGAGAATAAACAGGCCATTGAAATGGTTGAAATGTACAGCAATATTCTCAGTAGCATGATGGATGCCTTTGCTTCAATCATTTCCAACAACCTCAATATTGTCATGAAATTTCTTGCCTCAATAACCATTATTCTTGCCATCCCTACCATGATAGCAAGCTTTTGGGGAATGAATGTCGATGTCCCGTTAGGCAATAGCGGTGGCTTTCTAAGCGTTTTTTTGATTGCTGCTGCTGCAACAGGTCTCAGCGCCTTCGGCTTGTGGCGAAAAGGAATGTTATAAAAGAACTCCCGGATATCCGGGAGTTCTTTATTCTAAGCCGCAGACTCAACATCCTTGGATCGCCTTCTAGCAGAAAGAAACTCAATCCCATATCGATCATGCAGAGTGCCCATAATTCCCTTAGGAGCTATCAAAATGATAGCAACAGCCAACACTCCCAGGATTATCATACTTATTCCCGGATAATCATAGAGGAACTGCTTTAATACCACATAAACCACCGCTCCAATAATTGGCCCTTCCAACGTGCCAATCCCACCAATGATTACCATAAAGACCATTGCCACCGTCCAGTCGATACTATAAGCGGCAAATGGCTGAATATATGCAATTGATAAATACAACGCCCCGCCTGCTACCCCTGTAACAAAAGCCGAAATCAAAAAACACTTAAGCTTTGTTTTATAAAGTTCTATTCCCATCGTTTCGGCCGCAGATTCATTGTCCCGCATAGCCATCAAGGCCAACCCCAGCCGGGAGCGTAATAAAAAGTAAACAAGAGCCACCGAACCAATTCCCACCACCAAGGCAATATAATAAATATCAACAGTAGTTAAATCATATGATGCGGTTATGTTAAAGCCTTGCCCGGAACGAACATAAGTCCAGTTACTAAAAAACACTGCCAACGCCTCGGCTGCAATCCAGGTGCCAATAGTAAAGTAAACCCCGCGCATTTTAAAGATCGGCTGCGAAATAACCAGGGCGAATATTACCGAAATAACCCCGCCAACAAATAGCCCTAGCAGCATCGGCAGATCATACAATTCTGTAATCACGGCCAGAGAATAGCCTCCTAAACCGATAAAAATCTGTTGCCCCAATGAAACCAGTCCGGTATATCCGGCCAATAGATTCCACATTTGTCCTAATGCCATATATAAGAAAATTAACATAAACACCATCACAAAATATTCAGGTGCCCACAAAGGCAGCGTGCATAGTATCGCAAGCAAGAGAACTAAAATCCCCCATTTAAACTTCGATCTTGAATCTTCGTTAAAGTTAAATTGCATAATAGTGCCTACACCTCCCAGCCTTTATCAAGATCACTTTCTTGCCGCCGTTGATAACAGCCCCTCAGGCTTGATCGTTAAGATAATTAAAAGCACGATATACCCTGCCAGTAATTGATATCCCGCACCAAAAAAGTAAGCACCCAGTAGCTGGGCCAATCCTAAAATAACCCCACCAACAAGCGTTCCCAGCAAACTGCCCATCCCGCCAATCACAACAACCCCAAAAGCAATAATCAGATACTGAGTTCCTGTGGATGGGTAAAACACAAACGTCATACCCACCAACAGCCCAGCTATTGCCGCCGACGCCATCGCCAAACACATAGTATAGGAATAAATCCGCTTCGTATTTACCCCCATAAGTTCAGCGGCAGTAACATCATTTGAAGTAGCCCGGATCGACCGGCCGAAATAAGTGTACTTCATAACATAATGCAGAGCCCCAATAACCAATACCGCAACTACAAAATTCAAAAGATACACCGCCGATACAGAAACCAGATTGCTTGAAATAACATTACTTGAAGTTATCGGGCTTTGAATCGAGCGAGCATCAGCACCAAACAATAAGAGCAGTACATTTGACAGAAAGATTGACACGCCAAATGTCACCAGAAGCGGTGGTTCGTCCCCCTTATCAAGCACCTTATTGATAAGAAAATTTTGCAGTAAAAAGCCGATTACTGCCATAAAACAAATGGTAATAACTAGCGCGAGCAGCAAACTGCCGGTTACTTGGGCAGCGATAATCATACAAAGAAAGGTCGAAACAATAACTAAGTCCCCGGAGTATAATCCACCCAGCAAAATTCCGTTTAATACTGATTGTATTATTTCCATATGCCTTTCTCCTCAATTATTATTGATTACTTAGTATTTTGCGTACTTATTTACCCCAAAGTAGGCATCCCTGACTTCATCCTCCGGCAACTCCGAAGATTTGCCTTCCATAACAATTTTCCCCTTCAACATGACATAACTGTAGTCGGAATGCTTAAGACTGCGCTTGACATCCTGTTCCACCAGAACAATTGTGACGCCTTCGCGGTTAATCTCCTTAATCTTTTGATAAATATCCTTAATAACTACCGGCGCTAAGCCTAGCGATATCTCATCACATAATAAAAGCTTGGGACCAGTCATTATTCCTCTGGCGATAGCCAGCATTTGCCGTTGACCGCCGCTTAAGAATGACGCATGCTGCTCACGTTTCTCCTTCAACACCGGAAACAAGCCGTACACCTTTTCCAGCCTTTCGTCCTTCCTTTGTCTGGCTTGTTTCAAATAAGCCCCCATCAAGAGATTCTCTTCCACCGTCATCTTCTCGAAAACCCTGCTGCCCTCCGGCGACATTGAAATGCCTTCAGCAACGACCTGATTTGTTGGCATCCCACCAATTTTTTTAGAAAAGAAAGCTATTGTTCCATCGCTAGGCTTATTTATCCCCATGATCGTATTTAACAGCGTTGACTTTCCAGCGCCATTCGACCCGATAATCGACACAACCGAACCACTGCTTATTTTAAGTGAAATATTATGAAGTGCTTTAAAATCGCCATAATGCACATTTAAATTATCGACAGCCAGCATCGTATTTTCAGTTGTCATTCTTCTTCCGCCCCTAAATAAACTTCATGTACTTCCTTTGATTCCATAACTTCATCAGGCAAACCGCATATAACATTCCGGCCTTCAGCAAGACACAATACCCGGTCAGTACCCTCGCGCATTGTTTTAAGTACATGCTCAATCCAGACTACACTTACGCCTTGCTCCTTTACCATCCGGACAATCCCCAGGATATCGCTAACCTCCGACTCAGTCAGTCCCCCCGCAACCTCGTCAAACAGCAAAACTTTTGGGTTGCTGGCCAAAGCCCTGGCTATCTCCAGCCTTTTACGGTCCAAGAGCCCCAGTTTGCCGGCAAACCAGTCCTTCTTGTCACCTAATCCAATTATCTCAGTAACCTCCAGCGCCCGCCGTTTCGCGTCCTTCTCTCTAAGCTGGTCGCCATAAACTCCGCCAACAATGACATTCTCAAACACCGTCATTTTTTCAAACGGACGTGGCACCTGAAAGGTTCTGCCAAAGCCCATCCGGCAGCGTTCGGTTATCGTTCTATCAGTAATATTCTTGCCTTGAAATATTATTGAACCTTTTGTCGGCTTCAGAATACCGGTCAAAATATTAAGCATTACCGTTTTTCCGGCGCCATTCGGCCCGATCACTCCGAGAACCTCATTCTCCCCCAATTCAAAACTCAGTGACTTTAATACATCATTACTTCCAAAAGATATACCGATGTTCTCTACTTTAAGCACTGCATTCACTGACGGCACCTCCATCGGCTGCATTTCTCAATTAAAATCGGGTATCTGCAAAACAAATTGAGACATACAGATACCCGATTTTTACCCTTTTACTTATTTCGAACCTGGAATATAAAACATTGGCTCACTAGACAACGGAATTTCAGGCGCTTTTTTGTTGCTTACAACAATAGTATCCCACGGCCAAGCAGTGCCTTTTTTCCATTGCCCCGCCACCAGCTTGGTTTCAGAGAAGTTTTGATTATCATACTGAATATGTCCTACTAGTGTGTCCAGATTTGTAGCTTTTATAGCCTCACGCAACTTCTCCCTATCTAGCGACTGAGCCCGCTTCAAAACATCAATCGTGATTTCCATAAGGGCATGTTTATAGCCCATCGGCGAAGTTGGTTGTTTGTTGCCAAGAGCCTCAGTCCACGATTTCGCCAATTCGGCGGAAGTTTGCCCAGTCAACGAGGACTTATACGGATTCATAGGAGTCCACCATACCTCAGTAGTTAAGCCGACACCTAAATCACCGCCCAAAGCAGCAACGTCTGTTGGGAAAAGCAACGCTTTAGCCATAGTAACAACCTTCGGCACATAACCCTGCTGATGGAACTGCTTCCACGCCGTGGCGAAATCCGGCGTAATCATAACTCCGACAATGATATCTACGCCTTCATTCTTAAATTGATTAACGATCGCAGTATAGTCTTTGGTTCCCATCGGAAATCTACCTGGATCTACTACCGTATAGCCTCTGGCAGCAGCTTTTTCCTTTATGACTTGGGAAAGGGCCATTCCCTCAGGATCATTCGGGGCAAGTATCCCCACCTTTTTATTAGTCGCCAACAAGTCCCAAGTGTCAATGTACACATCAGCTTGGGAACTAGACTTCCAAAATGCATGGAACGACCATTTATACGGACCGCCGGACAGCCATGCTTCCCCCGGAGCATCCACTGAAATACAAGGAATCTTATGTCGTTCAGCAGCCGCCGAAACCGGGTTTACAGTATCCACTGTGCTTGCCGAAATAATTAAATCCACCTTATCCTGCAGTATCAACTTGTTGGCGGCTTCAGACGCCTTAGTCGGGTTACTTTCGGAATCAACGGTAATCAGCTTAATTGGCACTTTCTTGCCGTACTCGGCAATATAAATACCGCCATCCTTGTTGATAGCCTCGATTGCCTGCTCCTCAATATACGGAGTACCAACGCCAAAACCAGCTAACGGACCAGTGGCCGGGTTAACCCGCCCGATCAGAATATAATCCCGCTTCGGTTTAGCTTGATCGGACTTACCACACCCACTTAGCGCAACAAGGGAAAAAACCATCAATAAAGCGAGCATTAGGGCTGACAGTCTGGTAAATTTGGGGTTTCTCATCTTCTAAATCTACCTCCTCATTTTTTTGCAAATTGAATGTTAGCCATTCAATTGTTGCCAATTAAGCGCGACCCTTTAACCCTCTCCTCTATATAATTTTACCAAATCATCACCGTTTATATACTTTTCTCTTAATTCTCAATATTTTGACAATTATTGTAACTTTTCATCACATCATTACTCAAACGCTGTCTACATTTAGTTAATCTTTGAACTTTCTGGTTAAATACATATTATCGCTTTTATATAATTAAAGAGAAATAGAATATACCTTTTTATTCATAGAAAAAAACTATTTGATTTTTTTTGTTATCTTCAGCATTGTAGAATATCTCTCCTGCATCAAAAAAGGTTAGAAAGACTTGGCCCCGCCAAGCCTTTCTAACCTTATCTTAATTCGTATTAACATAGCCTTCCGGATGACTACGATGCCACTCCCAGGCCGAACCGATAATCGCCTCCAGCTCACTTGAACGCGGCTTCCAGCCAAGTTCATCCGCTATCCGGGCAGAAGAAGCAACCAGTACCGCCGGATCACCAGCGCGGCGTTCAGCTTCCCTAACAGAAAAATCCACCCCGGTAACCAGCTTGGCCCGCTCAATAACCGCCTTTACACTATAGCCGTTCTCTGACCCCAGATTATACACCCGAGATGCACCACCGGCCGCTAAATGCCCCACCGCCTTTACATGGGCATCCGCCAAATCAACCACATGAATATAATCACGAATACACGTTCCGTCCGGCGTTGCATAATCAGTACCATATACATCAATAGAGCTCCGCTTACCAAGAGCAGTTTTCAATATCAATGGAATTAAATGCGTCTCAGGACTATGGTCTTCGCCGATCTTGCCACCTTCGGCCGCTCCGGCAGCATTAAAATATCGAAGTGATACATACGCCAGTTTATACGCCCTGCTGTAGTCCGCCAACATCTGTTCAATCATCAGTTTTGTACGGCCATAAACATTAGTAGGCGAAACCGCTGCTGCTTCAGTAATCGGCCAGCCCTCCGGCTCACCATATACCGCCGCAGTAGATGAAAAAACTATCTGTCCTACCTCCGCAGCCAGCATAGCATCCAAAAGAGCAAGTGTACCGGCAACATTATTATTATAATATTTGCTTGGCTGGGTCATTGACTCCCCTACCAGACTGGCGGCCGCAAAATGCACAACCGAATCAACTTCATATTCCTTCATCGTCCGCGCTAAAAGCTGACCATCATGAATATCGCCGCGTACAAACAGCACTCCTTCAGGCACAGCCTCCTGATGCCCGGTAGACAAATTATCATAAACAATGACGTTTAACTTCGCCGCAATCAATTCTCGAACAGTGTGCGAGCCAATATACCCTGCACCACCGGTAACCAAGACACTCATAGTTTCTCCCCTTTAGAATCCGTATTGCCGCCCTCCAAACAAGCAGCTTCTTCACTATACAAGAGCGGCTTAACAGTTTGCACCAAATAGCGCAGAAAAGGCTCACGAAGATCCTGTCGCTTTAACGCGAATTCAACAGTAGCTTCAAGGAACCCCTCTTTATCACCAACATCATAGCGACGGCCGCCAAACGAATAAGCGTAAACCGGCCTCTGGGCCGCCAGCGTCCTCAGCGCGTCAGTAAGCTGAATCTCCCCGCCGCGCCCTGGAGTGGTCTCCTTCAAAATATCAAAAATCTCCGGCTCAATAATATACCGCCCCAGCACGCCCAAGCAGGACGGCGCTTCATCAACAGCCGGCTTCTCCACCAAATCAACTGCTTGCCACAAATCCGGTCCAACTGGGCTCGGCTTGACAATTCCATAAGCCGACACCTTTTCCCGCGGCACCTCCTGAACACCCAGAATACTGCCTGGGTGTTCAGCATAGACCTGCATCAACTGCTTTAAGCACGGCACCGGTGCATCAATAATATCGTCCCCCAACAGCACCGCAAACGGCTCATTGCCAACAAACTGCTTGGCACACAGCACTGCATGCCCCAAACCTTTTGGCTCCTTCTGCCGCACATAGTGGATAGTGACATTAGACAACTCCTCCACTAAACCCAAAAGGTCATATTTACCCTGCTGCTTCAAATTAAGCTCGAGTTCCACCGCCCGGTCAAAGTGGTCCTCAATCGCCCGCTTATTACGGCCTGTAATAATCAGAATATCCTCAATCCCTGACTGAATAGCTTCCTCAATAATATACTGAATAGCCGGTTTATCCACAATCGGTAGCATCTCTTTAGGCTGAGCCTTAGTGGCAGGCAAAAACCTTGTGCCAAGTCCGGCGGCGGGAATAATTGCTTTGCGAATACTACTCTGCTTTTGCATAATTTACCGCCGTAGCCAGTAATTGAGCCAGGTTTTCCTCACTATTAGCCTCGCTGTAAACCCGGACAATCGGCTCAGTACCGGAAGCACGAAACATCACCCAGCCATCAGTTAAGTATAACTTGCAACCATCGCTGCAATTAGCCGAAACTACCTTCTGTTTACCAATCACTTCCGGAGGGTTGGTCTTCAAAGTCTCCATCAGCCGTTCCTTTTGCGCATTCGCAAGATGCAAATCCTCCCGGCCATAATAGTAATACCCTAATTCATTCATCATCTCATCCAGAAGCTGACCCAGAGTCTTTCCGTAAGCGGCGACCATCTCGATTAAGAGAAAGCCGAGCAGTATCCCGTCACGCTCCGGAATATAATTCTTTATCCCAATGCCGCCTGACTCTTCCCCGCCAATCAAAATATCCTTTTGCAACATTAAATTGGCAACATATTTAAAGCCAACCGGCGTTTCATACAGCTCCAAACCATACTTCGCCGCCACCTTTTTGACCAGTTCCGACACCGTCAGCGTCTGAACCACCCCGCCGGTCCAACCCCGTTTCTCCACCAGATACTTGGTCAAAAGCGCCATAATCTGGTGCGGATTTATAAACCGGCCATCGGCGTCCATCGCTCCGATCCTGTCGCCGTCGCCGTCGGTAGCCAGAGCAATAACCGGCTTTTCCCTTTCGACAACTGCTCTTAGCGCCCCCAGGTTCTTCTCAATCGGCTCAGGACTAACCCCTCCGAACGACGGATTATAATCACTGCGAATCTCAGCCAAATCCAGGCCATACTCCCCGGCCAGTTTGACGGCATACCCCATGGCTGCTCCGTGCATCACATCAAACAGGATTTTCCCCTTAAACCCTTTTAAAAGCTTGGCATCCAACATCTGCCGGACATGGGCGAGATAAGCTTCCTCCGGCGCAAACTTTTCCACATCATCAGTCAGCGCCTGCTTAGGAAATTCATCGCCCGTCTCTTCCAAACGCCGGACATACTTTTCAATATCAGCCACAATCTCCGGCGAAGCCGAACCGCCATACGCAGCCTTAAACTTCAAACCGTTATAGTCCGCCGGATTATGACTGGCTGTAATCATAACCCCTCCTGCCGCAGCGCGATCCTTAACCTGCCAGGTCAGCGCAGGTGTAGGCAAAATATCATCCGCCAGCCACACCTTCACTCCTTGCGCCGCAATCACCGCTGCGCAGTCCTCGGCATACCGCTTTGACAAAAAGCGGGCGTCATAGCCGACAACCATTCCCGCCTCAGCTTCACCGCGGCCGTTAACATAGTCCGCAATAGCTCGAGCCACCAGTCGGACATTATTAAAAGTATAATCCTCACTAATAACGCCGCGCCAACCGTCTGTACCAAATTTTATCATCATTTAATACCTCCCTCACTATTATGCCCGGCCATAAATATCATCAAAACGGACAATATCATCCTCTTCCAAATATTTGCCGTTCTGCACCTCAATTATCTCCAATGGCAATCTCCCAGGGTTTTCCAAACAATGCTTCGTTGACTGCGGCACAAAAACACTCTCATTCTCATGCACCATCGTTTTTGTCTCATCAATCGTCACCCTGGCTGTCCCGCCGATAACAATCCAGTGCTCACTGCGGTGGTAGTGAAGCTGCAGACTTAGCCGCTGCCCCGGATCAACAACAATCTTCTTCATCTTATAGCCTGGCCCCTCACTCAGCACCGTATAATTTCCCCACGGCCGATAAGTCGTGGTGTGCTCATGTGCTTCCCGACGGCCTTTGGCCTTCAGCTCACATACCAGATCCTTTACCTTTTGCGACTCGCCCTTCTTGGCCACCAAAATTACATCATCCGACTCCACCACCAAAAGATCATCAAGACCAATCCCGGCAATCATCCGGCTTTGTCCAAGGATTAACGTATTTGTGCAGTCAATAGTCATACAGTCGCCGCGCACCGCATTAGCAGCAGCGTCCTTGCCCAGCACCTCATACACAGCGTCCCAGGATCCGATATCATTCCAGCCTGCCTGGAGAGGAATAGTAAGCACCCGGCTGGACTTTTCAGCCACAGCATAGTCAAAAGAAATATCCGGCATCTTGCCAAATTCCGCTGCCAGCTTTTGGTACGGCTGCTCTGCCAAGCGCGCTATCTCAGGCTGATAGGCCCCTAGTTCCCCGGTCAGGCAACCAATAGTCAGCGCAAACATCCCCGAATTCCAAAAATAATTGCCTGCCGCAAGATACCCTTCAGCAGTACTACGATCAGGTTTCTCCCTGAATGACTCCACCTTAAACCCGGCTCCCAGCTTAGCCCCGGCTTGAATATACCCATAACCGGTCTCCGGCTTATCAGGGCGAACACCAAAAGTAACAATATTATTACCTAAAGCCAATTCTGCCGCCTGCCTCACAGCAGTACCAAATGAATCATCTTCTTGAATAACATGATCGGACGGCGTAACAAACAATACCTCATTGTCTCCTGCGCCCAGCTCGTCCCGGCAGAATCCGGCAGCCAAAGCAATAGCCGGAGCCGTGTTCCGACCAACCGGTTCTAAAACAATATGCGCGCCAGCCGCCCCTGCAGCCGCTATTTCCACTCGTACATGATGCAAATAATCTTTATTCGTCACAATTACAATATCTGTTGCCTTGGCCAACGTTAAAAACCTTTTTACCGTCTCCGCCAAAAGCGAAAGTCTGCCATCAATCTTTAGAAACTGCTTAGGATAATTGGTCCGCGAAAGCGGAAACAGCCTCGTCCCGCCACCACCAGCAAGAATAATAACCTTCATATACGGCTCCTTATCATATCGTCGTTCTAGCATTATATGCTACTTCTAGTTCTTTTTATTCGCCCAGGCCAAATAAGAGTCCTGCATATTTTCCTTTGTATTCCACTTGATTTTCACCGGTGCAAATACTTCTTTTCAAAACATCAGCAAATTTAGCCACTAAATTCACAGAATTTAATCACTCTTTTATTTCCAGACAAAAATAGGATATAATATACTATGTTGACTAAAGTCATAGGAGGATAAATGAACCTATATTTGCGCTTACTTAAATATGTACGCCCCTATATTTTACGGTTAACTGTCGCCTTAATTTGCACTGCTATAGCACAAGGGACGAATTTATACATTCCCACAATTCTTGGAAAACTTATTGATAACGTATTAATCAATAAAGACTTTGCCTCCCTTAATTTCGTTGCCATCAGCGTCATTGTAGTTATGCTGCTGCAAGGCATATTTCTATACGGCCAAACTTATTTTATGGCCTATGTTGCCCAAAAAGTCGTTATCGACCTTCGCCGAACAATCTACCAACATCTTCAGCGACTCTCCATAGTCTTTTTTGAAAACCGCCAAACCGGAGCCATTATGAGTTACATTACCAATGACGTCAATGCCCTCCAAACCGCCTTAGTTGATAATGTTGTTGACTTAGTTGGTCAGTCCGTAATACTAATCGGGTCAGTAGCTTATATGTTTTATATTGACTGGAAACTAGCGCTATTAACTTTCCTCAGCTTTCCGTTTATCCTTCAGGCAATAAAAATTTCTGGTAAAAAGCTGCGGGTAAAAAGCCGGATTTTGCAGGAACGTGCCGCTGATATTACTGCCTTCCTTCAGGAATCCATAATGTCAATAAAAGTTATTCAGTCTTTCGTGCGGGAAAGCTACGAACTTCACCGCTTTGATCGTGAAAATGACAACAATTTTCGCGCTCAAATAAAAACCGTCCAGGTGTCAGCAGTAATTACCCCGATTGTCAATATCCTGTCGGCTCTTGGCGTCGTCGCCATAATCTGGTTCGGCGGCCGCGAAGTAATCCACGGCGAAATAACTTCTGGTGCACTGTTTGCCTTTATCGCTTTAGCAACAAATTTATCCAACCCGGTTAAGCGACTGAGCAACGACTACGGCAACATCCAGAAAGCGTTAGCCGCTGCCCAAAGAGTCTTTGACATAATTGACACCAAGCCGGATATCAAGAATCTACCTGGTGTTTCTCCTCTGCCCCCCATTAAAGGCCAGGTCGACTTCAATAACATCACCTTCGAATATAAACCAAATGAGCCTGTTTTATCCGAGTTATCTTTTACCGCTAAACCCGGCCAAATGGTTGCTCTTGTCGGCCCAAGCGGCTCCGGCAAAACTACCATTGCTAACCTAATTCCTCGCTTTTACGATCCGGCTTCCGGCCGCATAACAATTGATGGCTTCAACATCCGCCAAGTAACCCTCGAATCGCTGCGCAATCAAATCGGCATTGTGCCTCAAGAAACAACATTATTTAACGGAACAGTATATCAAAACATTTTGTACGGTAACCTTGATGCCACCAAAGAACAAGTGTTAGCCGCCGCCAAAGCCGCAAATGCCCACGAATTTATTATCGCCATGCCAGAAGGCTACGAAACCCAAATCGGCGAACGCGGCACCCTGCTGTCAGGCGGTCAAAGACAGCGTATCTGCATTGCGCGGGCGATACTAAAGAACCCCCGTATCCTCATCCTCGACGAAGCAACCTCCGCCCTCGACACCGAAAGCGAAGCCCTCGTCCAACAAGCCCTCGACAAACTCATGGTCGGCCGAACCTCCTTCGTCATCGCCCACCGCCTATCCACCGTCCGACAGGCCAACCTAATCCTCGTAATGGAAAAAGGTCATATTGTCGAACAAGGCACCCATTCATCCCTAATGAAACTTGGCGGACTGTATAGCAAACTCTACAATACTCAGTTCAAAAAAAATAATAATGAAGATTTAGGATAAAAGAACCCTGACATCATTTTGAACGGTGTCAGGGTTTCCCATCAGGCACCTATTGGAGACTGTTTCTTTAGAATAGAAACCCGTTCAACATATTTATAACTAAGCCACCCAGCCAATAAACTGCTTGATAAGGCTAATACTAAATAAACTGGCAAAGGTAGATTCAAACTTAGTTTGTTAATTATTTCTTTTACCAACAGCCACACCGGAATATGCGATAAATATATAGAGTATGACATTTCCCCGATAAATTCCAGCGAGGTTGAAAAAGCACTTGAGATCATAATACTTTCATTTTGGAAAACCGCTATCATCATTATGTAGCCACAAATCAATGCAACCACACCGGAATAAACAGTTGGAATATTTCCTATTGCTATCGGCAAAACACATATTGTACATAAACTCAAAAGCACCGTGACTAATATTAACCATTTATCCTTCGGTATTATCAATTGAGCAAATTCTCGCCAAGATTCTTGCTGAGTAATACGCCATAGTAACAACCCAATCAGAAGACCATCATACCTAAATAACCACCAGTTAGCAGCACCGGGCCGCCAAAAGAACCCTAATAAAAATAACCCGCTAATCAATAACCAGAATGGTTTCCTTTTTAACGAAAACCAAGCTAGAGGAAGCAATAAATAAAACTGTGCTTCTAATGACAAAGACCAATAATATCCTAAATGAGTAGGTTTTATTGATTCTTCAAAATTTCTAATAAACGATAGTGAACAAAAGAATTTATTTATTAAAGACTGTGAATCTAACCAAATACTTGCATCATGGAATAAAAGCCCCATTAGCAATGTAGCTAAAGCCCAAAAATATGCTCCCGGAATTAAACGTAAAAACCTTTTTCGATAGAACTTTAAAGTATTTTCTAATATAGAAATTGATGTTGTTTCTGTTTTTTGTAAAAACGTCTTCCCCATTAAATATCCCGATATTGCAAAGAAAAGATCAACACCAGTGGCCGGATGAATAAACTTCAAAAGATGCGTACAATAGTAATCAGCCATTGGCTGGCTAAGTATAAGCGGTATATGCATAAACATTACTAATAGAATAGCCCATCCGCGTAATATCTGCACATTAGTGTTCTTATTATTTTCTCCCATATTGTCTCCAAAATTTATTATTAATAAGCTCCCTTTCTTTTCAAAACAACACCTACAGTCTTAAACAATAGTGCAATATCCAGCCCCAGTGACCAGTTACGCACATACCAGGAGTCGAGCTTTACCCGCTCCCGATAGTCAATATCGTTGCGTCCGCTCACCTGCCACATACCAGTGATACCTGGCCGCACCAGATAATAGTCAGCTATATATTCGCTATACCGTCTAACCTCAGACGCTACAATTGGCCGTGGGCCGACAAGGCTCATTTCACCTTTTATAATGTTAACCAGCTGAGGCAGTTCGTCCAAGCTTGTCTTACGCAAAACCGCGCCGATCTTGGTAATCCGCGGGTCATCTTTAAGTTTAAAGTCCCGCTCCCATTCCGCCCGCGTTGCAGGATTCTTATCCAGGTAATCATCTAAAACCTTTTCTGCATCTATAACCATCGACCGGAATTTATAACATAAGAATTCCTTACCGTCTTCGCCAATCCGCCGATGAGCGAAGATTACCGGGCCACGATCACTAATAAAAATTAAAGCCGCAATTACTAACATTACAGGCGAAAGGGCTACCACCCCGATTACACTTAAGCAAAGATCAAACGCCTGTTTAAAAAAACGATTATACTCCTGAGCTAGGTTGTTACGAATTCGTAAAAGAACCGCCTTTTCATTAAATAGGGTATCAAGTTCCATATCACCCAGCGGTATACCGAACAAATCCGGAACAAACGTAATATTATCAACAAACGGATGAAGGCGGTAAACCAGCCTTGAAAGTTCTTCCCTACAAAGTCCAGGCGCCGCGATCAGAACATCTTTCACCCCAGTACGCTTAACCGCCTCCTCGGCCTCATCGAAAGTACCAAATACCGGATAATTCTTGAGGCCTGAGGATCTAACGTTGTCCTCCACTACTCCCACGACTTGGTAGCCAAGCCCGCTGTCATTATCAAAGGCATTCACTAAAAGCTCTGCCGTTTTTCCAGCGCCGATCAATACTACCGGTATCTGCCATACCCCTGTCAGTTTAAGAACCTTCTGTGCTAACCATTTGCTGATAACCAGAAAGACAAAGCTATCCAACCAAACCATAATCATAAATATTCTCGATATTTCCTTTGCGCTGCCAGATAGATATGTCACCACAAGAACAAACACCATAGCGTATAGGCTGACTTTAAATAACTTCTCAACTTGCTGCCAAAACAAGAGCCGCCGGGTATACAAGCGGTCGAACTGCATAAATAATAGATAGGCGAGCGGAATAACAAAATATACCAAAACAGCGTCTATATCGAAATTAACCGGCAGGTCGGAAAAAAAATAAGATGCAATGGAACTCCTAAAAAAATAGGCAGTCCAAACTGCACCTAACACAGCCAAATAATCGATTGCTACCATCACGCCCACTAAACACAAGCACTTCGCCCGCCTGCCGGCAGTCGTGCAATTCAAAAAGCTAGTTTCAAATATCGGTACATAAGATTTTGCTTCTGACATAAAGTTACCTCCCCCAAGCGAAAATAACGATCATCAATGCAATCAACAAACGAAATTCAGCAATATTACAAAACTTATTTTGTTTTACAGCCTTGTAGCATCCACGATCTTTCATATTTAACAATAGTTATTTGATATACCAACAACCTTTTGATATGTTTCCAGTCTGCATTCCAATATTTTTCTAATTTTAATTATATAAAATTAAATATTAATTAGCTTTTATCATCATTTAAGATCATTTAGCGTTAATACGTTTTTTACATGTTAATATTAAATACACTGTTTGTCAACCCGCCTCCCCAATAAGCTATAATCAGATCCATAAAATAAACTCCGCTCAAATAAAACACTTCTATGCCTATTTGAAGAGACCCGTTAGTGATCGTCAAATAGAAAATGAGCTATTATTAGAATAAATTAAATATATATACCAAAAATCAAGAGGTACTTATAGATACCCGCGCATAACTGATGATCTAAAAGATCCATCAACTGGTATCCCCCCAAGCAAAAACAGAGTTTATCGGTTGATGCGCAATGCCGGAATCAAGGCTAAAACAGTTAAAAAGTATAAAGTAAACACTAACTCCAATCATAATCTTCCCGTTGCTGAAAACCTGCTAAATCGTGAATTTACTGCAGAAAAACCTAATCAGAAGTGGACTACGGATCTTAGTTGAACTGGCTGTCTTCATAAAATAATGTGTAAATATAAGAATTATTAAGATATTGTGCGTTTTTCGTGTCTATCTTACCGTGGTAAGGTCATACTGTTATCATACAAATCTCGAATGACAGACAAATATAATGTGCCTTCACCAGCACGACGACAACCATATGTCGTCTTACGTTGCTCTTGACATTCTGCAATAAATGTTGCTCGATATGCGTGCCTATCTGGCTTATCAATACACTTAACAAAATCATAGTAGCCACTTTTTTGAAACCTAGAAGAAACGGCACATCACGCTAACTGGATACCTATCTTTATTCTTGTATATGGCAAGGTACTTAATTGATGGAGTCACCTCCTTCCACCGATTTGATGAGGAGAAGAACGCAATAACTCAACTTCCATCTTTAATCTTCTAATTTCCTGATCTTTGTCTTCTTCTGATAGTGTATACCCCTTATGTCGTCTACCACACCTTTTAGGGAAAATGCCTGCTATCAATTGTTTTTCCCTTTTTCGTTGCCGCTTTAAATATTGATGTACAACAGTTTTGTCTTTTAATCCAAAGAATAGCGCGATTTCTCGCTGTGTATTTCCTGCTTTTATCATTTGTTCTATTTCTTTTCCTAGTTTATCAATGTGTGTATATCTTCTCTTTGGCATTAACGACGAACCCCCATTCGTAGTTTTATTTTCCTACGAATGGGGGTATTTTGTCATTGTCCGTTTTTCGTGGTTCAGTTCAGGGATTATTGAGCGGTTTTTTAGAAATCTAAAAGAAGAATGTTCTTGGCAATATCATTTTGAAAGTTTAGTGCAAACTACACGAATCATTGGCCAAACATTCGTTATTACAATATGGAACGACCGCATCAATCACTAGGATATCGAACCCCAGCTGAAAGTGCATTGCAAAAAACTAAGACAGCGTGACTACTTTAGAGCTAATTTAGTCTAGCAACCTACGCAGAAACTGAGGGGCATTTACAAGCTCGCCTATTTTGATTGAATAAAAACGACGGCTAGCCGCCAGGCTGCCTTACAAATATTGTTCTAATACAACGAAGGTTACCTAATTTTTTAAATACCCTCTACTTTTCAAATATTTTGCCAATACTGTCAAACCATATCCAGCATATATGGATATAATTGGGTAAAAACTATCCCGCTGTCTTCCACTAAATGGAGCAACATACGCAAAAAGAAGAATGAATAACAAAATAGGCATCAACATGTACCAACTTTGTTTAAAATGATTTCTTAATTGGCTTAAAGAACCTAGTAAAAACAATAAAATAGTAATCTGATTGGGTATTGCCCCCCAAGTTAAAAGATTACTATATTCTGTAAAAATGTTGAATTTATTTAAAGTTACATAAGGTGAAAACATTATTTTACCAATACATAGAACATATGGCAACTGGCGGTTAATAGGGTCAATATCATCAAAATTCGTATAAGCAGTTTTAAAATGTCCAAGCAAACTAGAAATTCCACCACCATGCATTGCAATAGCAGGTGAATACTTTTGATAAAAAACAAAAGCAAGCATAGCAATTATCACCATTACCACGCCTTTAACCGTCACCTTGGTACTATAACTTGTAAGTATTACCAGTAGAATTGTAATCATATACATTGGAAACAGATAAAAACGCTCATTTGCTAATATTAAAAGTGAAATAACTAGTATGCAGAAATAAAGCGGTCTCTTTTTCTCATTTAACTTATAAAAAGACCACGCGATAATTACTGTAAGCAACTGTACAAATGCTTCTTTGTAATATACAAGTGTGTAGAATAATACCGTTGGCATGAGAGCATAAATTAATACTGCATACGCCGCTACTTTTTTATCAAACATTTGTTTTGCTATAGAAAAAACGAAAAAATTAGTACATAATTTGGCACATAATAGCACGCCACTGCTAACAATAGGCGAAACTCCAAATAAATAAAAAAATAGTCCCACAACTATTTGAGTAATATATATTTTATCCCACATCGAAGTCATACTTCGCAATTCGTCTTTACCAGCCAAAAAATTGGCAATATTTTCGGCCCCAGGTATATGCATTGTATAAGAATCAACGACCCATAACGGAGCAGTTGCAGGATTTGCTATTTTATAGCCTATTAGTAATCCTATATGCAAAGCAATTATCAGGAAAAAAGAAAGTACTCCAAATTTATCGATGTTTTCACTTACTTCGATTTCTTTCCAATTCCATATGAATATTCCAATTAAAAAAAATACATAAAATAGAGATGAGTAAATACCTCCTTCTTTTCCACAATTCAGTAAAATAAAGGAATAGCTTACACTTATTGCAAAAGATAATATTAACATACTTTTATTTTGATATAATTCTTTAATTGCAAGCATTACCTATACACCTCTAACACACTAATAATTTGCAATCTCAAGATATATCTTCTTTATGTTTTCTATCATTCGTTCTTGGGAAAATCTGCTGTAAAACGTTTCTTTGCCTGCTTTCGCTAATCTATTGCTATATTCATTATCTTCAATTAATGTAATAATAGCCGCTTTAATCGAATTTATATCTCCTGTCGATACCAATAATCCCGTTTTTCCATGTTCGATAATTTCAAGTAATCCGCCTGCTGCAGATGCAACTACCGGTTTTTGCATTGACATTGACTCCACTGCCACGTAGCCAAAAGATTCAAATAGTGACGGAACTAATATTGCATCCATGTTAAACATATGAGGCTCCACCTCACGTACATCACCATGAAAAACTACATTTGCACCTAGTCCTTTACTAAGCACAATATCTTCAAGCTTTTTCCTGTCAGGCCCATCTCCGAAAAAATGAAGTACGAGCATTTTTCCCAAGATAAGTTCTTCGCAAGCCTGAAGAGCATACATCTGACCTTTTTGATGTCTAAGCATACCAAATACGCCAAGATGAAATATGCTTCCATAATTGTTTCGGTATGAAAAATCTTGCGCACGAGCCTCTATCAATTTCATGTTCGGAAAGCGTACGCCGTTATAATTTACTGTCATATTCTGTGGCTTTTTTTGAACTTTTGTACAGTAAGCCTCTGCAGAGTATTTCGATTCAAAAATGAAAAAATCTGTCATATTAAAAAGGATTCTCTCAACAAAAGTATATAAGGCATCCGCCGCAGGTGAAAACATCCGGTGAACCGCTCCGCCATGAGGTGTATATATTGCTTTAACATTGCATATTTTTTTTAATAACCTTGTATAAAGCCCGCCTTTTGCACCATGCCCATGTACAATGCTAATGTTATTCACCTTAATAAATTGAGCCAACTTTATAACATTATATACATCATGAAAACCAGGCCTTTTTTCTATTGATAATGGAATGATCCTATCTTCAAGTACATTCCGTATCTCCGCTAATTCTTCGCGAAACGTTGAGTCACATGCTTGCGTTGAGTAGGCATAGCTTTGAGCAAAAACATCTGCATCTAAATTCAATAAAATACTGTGCACATGCTTTCGAATACCACCAACAGGATCGCCTAAGATCTGTAAAACGCGTATCTTGTTTTTATTTGCCCCAGCTTTTGTAAGCATAATACTCTCCATAATCAGCTAAAATTTATATCGTCCTTAACTCAATTGTCATGTAAGTTTATCTATATTTTAAAAGGACTTTTTGTATTATTAAATCAAATTAATGTTTTCGATTAAAATAAATTACGCTCTCCAAATAGTCAATTCTCTCTCTCGCCTCTTTGAATCCATAATCCCACCAATGCAAATTAGTAATTTCTTTGATTTGTGTCGGAGAATAACGGTATCTTATAATTCGCGCAGGCGAACCAGCAACAATCGCAAACGAAGGAACATCTTGATTAACAAAAGAATTTGCTCCAATTACTGCTCCATCCCCAATATTTACTCCTCTCCGAATAATACTGTCAACTCCTATCCAGCAATCATTACCAATACAACATTCATGCTCGGTTAACACGTCATATGGCTTTGCATAAAAAATACTGCTGGTTGAAATACGGTCAAGCTTATGCTCGCCCATTCCAATACTAATATTGTTTGCAATTGACGAATATCTTCCAATATTTGCCTTTGTGACAAAACAGTTGAAGCCAACATAAGTATAACTATTTATTTGGGAGAATCTATCTATAAAAGTACCGTTCATTACAGTTATATTTGTACCTCGCATTGCCGAGTAAGAAACATAGGGTGATAATATTTTATTATTACTACCATTAAAACCATTAATTACATTTATAACTGGATAAAGCATACTGCGCAAAAACGTTCTCATCTTGCCAAACACAGCCTTCCCTAGTATATCTATATATGATATCGAGCTTCGTATATTTTTTTCCTGATTGTCTCCGGAAGAATTGTATACGTAAGCATAAACGTAATGAGCCCGAATACTACTATTAGCATATGCTTCTTCCAACCAAAACAAAATAGAACTCGGTCTAACTTTATTGCACTTTTCAATATGCTTCTTGCTTGTAATCTCTCGTCTCGTAAGACATAATTTATCGCTCTACTAATATCATCTTTTAATAACAATTGATCATAATTCTTTAAATCGTTTTCATCCAGGCATGACCTATATTTTTCAACATATGCACTCAATACTAAGAACAAATCGTGTCTTTCCGTTCTTCTTCTCGCATAATGATAACTAAAACTATTCGTACTAATCCGATACTTCATCAGGACTTCATTAATTATACCTATTGGGTATTTTTCTGCTATTCTAAGCCATACTTCTAAATCAGCAGAAGAAGCATATAAATCACAATTGCTTTTCTGAATATCCCCTTTAAATACTTTGGTTCGTACCATCGCACTTGGGGTTGTAATAAAATTTGAATATTTTAATAACCCTTTAAATATCTCCATAAAACAATATCCGTTTTTCCCTGTCTTAGTTAATTCAGAAGGTATCCTTCTTATCCTCCCCAACTTACCATTTTCATCAATATTTTGTGCCAATGTAAAAATTGCCGCTACTTCTTTATTATTTTCCAAGAACAGAACTTGTTTTTCAACCATATCCTTTAAATAAACATCATCCGAATTATATACTGCAGTATATTCACCTGTTGCATATTGAATACATTTAGTAAAATTTCTTTCGGCACCAATATTTTCCTCAGAAGTATACAACTTTACTCGTGAATCCTTTGCCATATACCGATTTACGATATCTACAGTTTCATCAGTAGAAGCATTATCCACAATTAAGAGCTCAAAGTTCGTGAAACTTTGCTGCAGAACAGAGTCAATAGTTTCACAAATTGTTCTAGCTGAATTGTATGAAGGAATACATATAGAAACTTTTGGGGTACTATACACTATCGTCATTATAATCAGCCCTCCGCATTATTCGATAGAACATATACAAATATAGTATTCCAGAAATACAAGTTATGGTAAAATCCGCAAAAAAAGCACTTTCAAAAACTAACCGCAACTGTTTTATAATAAATTCCAAAAAAATAAAGCTCAATAAATAAACAAAGCCATAATAATGACGCTTTATTTCTAATAATTTAACCATTGAAAAATGCATAGACGTTAAATACAGTAACGATGACAAGATAAGTGCAAAACCGACCCCATACCCTCCAAAAAAATACACAGCAATCGGAGTCAGTACCACAACCATAATCGCGCCCACTAGTTGTGGCTTAACTAAAAATCTTGTTTTTAAAGTTGCGTGGGCAATCATCCCATACATATTGCCCAATACCCGGCACGCTTCAATTATTGCTCCACATATTATAAACCAAGAAACATTCCAAAAATTGCGACTCAATAGAAGATGAGAAAGTGCTTCCGCCAGCACGCATACAAAAATTGTAGTTAAAAGCGTTAAAGGAACTAAACGTGATGCATACTTTGACCATGCTTCACTAATTTCCTGAGAATCTGCGTCATTTATTTTCTCATAAAATAATGGATAAAAATACTGAGTCGCAGTTGTCTCAAATGCATTTAAAATTCCAGCACTTACGCTATACCCAGCCACAAACAGTCCTAAAAATTCTAGACTAAGCAGCTCACTTATAATAAACCTATATGATTGAAATTGTAGCCAATTTAGCCCTACCGCAATAGATACTGGTATACTAAAAGCAATAAGTATTCTTATTTCTGATCGACAAAAAAGTGTACCACCACTATTACGTAACCCAACAATACTAAGAAAAGGCTTTAATGCAATTATTGTTCCTAATAGAGAACCTATGATTTGTCCGGCAATCCAATATTCAGCCAAACTAACCTGTTTCGTTAATATTACTGAAGCTCCTAAACTTATCCACAATGTTAGTGTAGATAATATTACATAATGCGCTCTTTTTCCCAACATATTAATTGATGGAATCACAGTCTGATTTAAGGTAACAAAAAACAAATTGCCAAATACTATTAATGCTAGAAAAGTTTTATCCATCGCTAAATTAATACTGTGGCTTACAGACAGAAAGGCTACCGTTATAGAAGCAATTAGCGCTACAACTCCAAAGTATAGAGTTGACTCTATACTGCGTGAAAACAACACACCTGAATTCTTCCACTGATGCAAATATCGGTTAATATACATTCCAACCGGATTAATAAGTACTAATGAAAAAAATGTAGTAGCTGCTGTAATCAACGCATACTTTCCCATCTCTTCAGGCGGCAAAATACTAGTCATAATCCGTAATATGCTAACTGATGTAATAACCTGAATAATCCGACCAATCAAAACGATATAAAAATCATTGAACACTCTTTATCTCCTCTAATATTCTGTCCGCAAAACACCTCGACCTAAACTGTTTTGATTTTTCACTTACTAAAAATTCTTGAGCCTTCAGCAAATAATTTAAATAAGCCCGCTCATCTAGATGCTTCATAAACTCATACAACTCATTGTAGTTAGCAAACTCATTTTTACTTATATAACACTCTTGGGGAATATGCTCACTAATATTATTTGCGCCCCAATAAACTGGTACACAACCAGAAAAAAAGCAATCAAATATTTTTTCAGTTATATATCCTGGTATATCTTTTGCATTCTCATAGCAAATTGCATATTTATACTTAGCCAAAACACTTCGCTTTTCAAGCACAGTTCCCTTATAAGAGGGAAATTTAGGGGCAAGCAACTTGGTCAGTGGTTTAATCTTATTCAGCACTTTTAACGGAAAAACGTTCTGAAATCTATAATGATCCCAGCCAACTCCATATAAATTGAAATCATCTATATGATACTTTTCAAACCATCTAATAGCTTCAATTCGCTTTGAATACAACTCAAGTTCATGATTAGTACGCTTATTACCCGCAATCAAAGTAACCAATTTTTCTTTTTTTAAGTTTACAATAGGCATCTTAAATTCATGCGAAAAATTCAATTTAATATATTTTGAATTATCAATAAGCCTATCATGCCAAGTAAAAATTTTAGTAAACTCGTTATGACGTTGCAGGTCAAAATTTCTCGGTAATATTACCTCACACTCTTGTAGAATTACCCACTTACGTACTTTTGACTTCCAATTACCCAAAATATCGTCAACAGAATTCCGAGGAATATCTAGAAAAATCACCAAATCAGGCACTACACCTTCATTGATATACATATCTTGGGTATGACAAGAACCACCCCAACCAATAATAGTTGCCTGAAGTTCTCGAAAAGACGCTGCAAAATTATCTCGATTAAGAACACTTTCACGGTTGAATATTTCATCCTTTTGATATGGACGAGACACCCAAAGTGCCACCCTTTTTATCCCCATATTTCCTCCAAAACATGACTTAGCCTTGAAAAGTACGTATGTTCTCTATTTGCTCTCTCATAACTTTTTGCTACTATATTATTTCTTATCTCCACGTGTTCCAAATAAAACTCGACTTGTTTAGCACAGTCTTCAACAGTCGAATAAATTGCAATTTCTTCGCCAATCCTCCAGTAACGCTCCAACCCCACTACGTAATTAGTTAACTGAAATCCTCCAGCCAGTGGAATCTCAAAGTTTCTTGCCTTAATCTGCTCGGATCTTTTGGGAGATAACAACCACCTGGCAAAATTACGAATACCCCCACAAACAAATCTTATATCTTGACTAACGCTATTTGATATATTCAGATTAATCTTACTCGCCCGAAAAATATTTTCCATATCTTCAAAAGTAATCCTGCCATTATCCCACCCGGCACCAAAACAAACTACATTAATCCCCGCTTGAGCCAGTTTCTTTACAAACCATCCCCGCACCTCATTGTATTGCCCAACAAAAGACACGTCATATTCATAAATTATATCATCAATAACTCCATAATTATCATTGAACCGCTGAGCAGCCCATTGTGTTAGAATCGGTTCAATACCGAGACGCCGATACTTTGAAACTGCCCATTGGTCTGTTGTCGAAACATAGGTAAAGTGAGGTGCATATTTTTGGCTAAAACTTTCAAACCTCCATTGATCATCGCCAAACCATCCATAAGTCTGGTATTTTTGCTTTAACTGATCTAGAAACTGAATACTAAACTGTTCAGTATAAAGCAAAAACATGATTAAATCAGGCTTAGTTTCTTCTATTTTGCGGGCAAGGCTTTCTTCGAGATTTTTACCATCCTTAATATAATCATCAAACCAAAAAACTTCGTTATAAGCTACTAGTTGCTTCAATGTTTCACTAAATATAGTCTGATCTAAGGACGGCCCTCGATCCTTAATTCCGTAATCCCATTGCATACCAACAAGTAATACCCGCTTATTCCACACTCAAATTCCCCTTTAATTCTGCTTGAGTATACTCAAACATTTTACTTTTCAATCACTAACACTTACTTTGTACCGAACTTTACACTACTGGCATTCTTTATAGAATCTATGAACCCCTCAATACACTCTATAATACGTTCCAAGTCTTCCTCATCCAGACCATGATGGCAACCAATATAAAACCCGTTATCATTTATCCAATGCGCCGCTGGGTAGTCTCTTTCAATATTGCCAAATAGTTTCACATAAATTGGTTGGTTAAGCAAGGGAAGCATTGGCCTGCTTTCAATATTATTTTTTTCCAGATGCTCAGTAAATTCCTTTCGAGTAAAAGAAGCCGTATTCTTAACAACTATTGGATACATCATAAAAGAATGATCCACATACGCCGGATAATATGGCAATTGCACAACATCTTCATACTTTTTGAGACGTAATGTTAAATACTTGGCATTTTGTTTCCTTCTAGTCATAATTTTATTTCTATTTTCCAATTGACCCAGCCCTAACGCTCCTTCAAGCTCACCAATCCGATAACTATACCCAAGGCGAACCATCATAAACCGCTTATCAATTGCAGTCTGCATCCTAAGCTTACAAACCCGACTTGGGTCAGACGCAACACACCGTTCGCAAGTGCAAGCCCGCCCATGGGCAATCAAGGAACGACTAATTTCAGCTAAATTAGAGTCATCCGTACAAATTACTCCGCCGATACCGGTAGTAATTGTGTGAGCGACATACGTACTAAACCCGGATATTTCGCCAAAACTGCCCACCGGGTTACCTTTATATGTTGAAAAATGAGCCTCAGCACAATCTTCAATTATAGCCAACCCATGCTTTTTAGCAGCAGCAACTATCGGGTCCATCTCACACGGTTGACCGAAAGTATGGACCGGCATAATTGCAACTGTCCGCTGATTTATTTTAGCTTCAATCAAATCCGGATTCATATTATAAGTAATTGGGTCAATATCCACGAAAACCGGAGTTAATCCTGCATGTAAACAAGCATTTGATGTCGCTATGAAAGTAATAGCAGGCACTATAACCTCACTGCCATGAGCCCAGCCATATTTTTCTTTTAGCGCCTCTAAACCAACATGCAAAGCTGATGTTCCACTATTACAAGCAATCCCGAACCTTTGTCCATGTAATTTAGCAAATTGAGTTTCGAACTTGTACACAAATTCACCTTGCGAAAGCCGCCCTGCATCAAGTGCTTCATTTACATACTTTTTTTCTTGCGCACTGACATATGCATATCCGACGCCGATCTTTTTTGACATATCTACTCCGTCCTTTCGGTGGCCTTAGGTAATTTATAAATCAATCATTAAACACATGCTTTAAATAATAAGCATAGGTTTTCCGCAATCCTTCTTCCATTTTGGAACGCGAATGCCATCCCCAGCTTTCCGCTTTGCTAATATTAACAAGCTTACGCGCCATTCCCACCGGCTTAGTTAAGTCATAAACGAACTCCCCAGTATAGCCCACCACATTAGCCACTGCTCTATAATAGTCGTATACTGAATAATCATAACCCAGACCTACATTCATAAGCATCGGCAACGTATCAAATTTCGCTATCGCGCGATGCAGACAATCGGCAAAATCACCAACATATAAAAACTCACGACGCGCTGCACCGTCACCCCATATAACAACTTCAGTCTGCTTATTCACAACCGCTCGGTGAAGTTTATCAATAATCGCTGGAACAAGATGAGAATTTGTCTGTCCAAACTTATCCCATCTTCCATAGAGGTTAGATGGAATAAGCGTTTTATAGAAAAACCCCGGATACTGGGCCGTAATATACTGGCATAATCGCGTAATAGTCACTTTAGCAAGGGCATATCCTTCATTAGTGGGTTCAAGTTGCCCGCAAAGAACCATATCCTCAGTCAAAGCTTCTTCTCTATTGCGCGGATACATGCAGGAACTACCAATATTAATAACCTGTTTAATACCAGCCTGTAAAGAAGCCCCTATCAGATTTCTTCCCATATCCAAATTATCAATCAAAAAATCTACCGGACGCTCAATATTAGCCTGTATTCCACCAACAAGCCCTGCAGCATGAATAATAAAATCAGGCTTGTGATGCCTAATGTACTTTTCCACACTGCCATAATCCAAAAGATTCAATTCCTGTCTGGATGGTGCTATAATACAATACTCCAAACACTTAGGATGCTCCAAAAAGTTTTTCCCAACCATTCCTGTCGAACCAGTTAACAGGATTTTAAGTTTATAATCTTTCATAATAGCAACCTCACATCCGGCCTTTAAACCCATTCTCCAAGCATAAAATTTCCCGTTTGGTGATTTCAACGTCGGCCTCAACCATCATACGGACAAGCTCATTAAGCCCTACTTTCGCAGCCCACCCTAACTTGTTTCGGGCTTTAGTAGCATCCCCAAGAAGAAAATCTACTTCGGTAGGTCTAAAATACCGAGAATCTATTCTCACCAAAACGTTTCCATTTGAACCATCAATTCCTACCTCAGCCAAACCTTCGCCGCGCCATTCAATTTTAATCCCCACATTTTCAAACGCCATCTCAACAAATTCACGAACCGCATGGGTTTCCCCTGTAGCAATTACAAAATCATCCGGCACTTCCTGTTGCAGCATCAGCCACATTGCTTCAACATAGTCTCCCGCAAAACCCCAGTCCCTCTTTGAATTTAGATTTCCAAGATACAGACAACTTTCTAAGCCATGTTTAATTCGAGCAACCGCACGTGTAATCTTCCTGGTTACAAAAGTCTCCCCCCGCAAAGGTGACTCATGGTTAAATAAAATCCCGTTACAAGCATATATCCCATAAGCCTCACGGTAATTCACAGTAATCCAGTATGCATACAACTTAGCCGCAGCATATGGACTACGAGGATAAAAAGGAGTCGTTTCCCGTTGCGGAGTTTCCTGAACCAGTCCATAGAGCTCACTAGTTGAAGCTTGATAAAACCTAGTCTTATTGCACAAATTTAAAATTCGTAAAGCCTCCAATAGCCGTAAAGTGCCCAAAGCGTCAGAATTAGCTGTGTATTCCGGTGTTTCAAAAGAAACTTGAACATGGCTTTGAGCAGCTAAATTGTATATTTCGTCAGGCTGTACTTCTTGAATTATCCTAATCAAATTTGTAGCATCAGTCATATCTCCATGATGCAAATGAAAATTGACCTTGCTTTCGTGCGGATCTTTGTATAAATGATCAATTCTCTCCGTATTAAACATTGAACTCCGACGCTTTATTCCATGAACAATATATCCTTTTTTTAAGAGAAACTCAGATAAATAAGCGCCATCCTGACCTGTTACACCTGTAATTAAAGCCTTTTTCGCCATATTGATCCTCCGAATTATAAATTATTTAACAGACGTCTAAGCCTGCTCAACAATACCCATTTTTCTCAAATCCTGTTGCAAACCAATCAAATAAACATATTTATCATTAATATCAATTTATTTGCAGTCATTTCAATCCCCAATATTCTTTTATCTGCTTTTTGCATATATCAAGCATATCCCCATTTTGTCGATATACTTGCACCCATTCAATAATTTTAACCAGTGTCTCATCTAAACTCCAGCGCGGCTCCCATCCTAGACGTATTTTCGCCTTAGAACAATCCAGCTTTAAATAGCTGGCCTCATGCGGATGCCTCCCACCCTCTATCACATATGTGGCATTATTTCCCCACAACTCGCACATCCTCTGTACAATCCACTCTACCGCCCGAGCATCACTGTCATGTGGTCCAAAATTCCACCCTTCCCCAAAACAACAACCTTCCTGATATAGTTTTTGTGCCAATAATAAATAACCGCCAAGCGGTTCCAACACATGCTGCCACGGACGTATGGAGTTAGGGTTCCTGATAATAATTTTTTCATTATGAGAAAGAGCGCGAATACAATCAGGTATAAGCCGGTCAACTGCCCAGTCACCACCACCTATTACATTTCCGGCACGTGCAGTAGCAATAGCAACACCATGCTGTTTATAATCAACAGAATTAAAAAATGAACTGCGATATGCTGCAGTAACCAATTCAGAACAAGCTTTACTATTTGAATATGGGTCATATCCTCCTAACGGCTCGGTTTCGCGATAGCCCCACACCCATTCTTTATTTTCATAACACTTATCAGTCGTCACATTGACTACTGCCTTGACACTATCGCATTTACGGACAGCTTCAAAGAGATTGACTGTTCCCATAACATTAATTGCATAAGTTTCAGCCGGAATTTTATAAGAATCACGCACTAACGGCTGCGCGGCCATATGAATAACAATATTCGGTTGGGCTTCAGCCATAGACTTTGCCAAGCGCTCCGCATCACGAACATCACCCAGAATTGAATTCACAAAACCATTTATCGAACCTAATTCATAAAGGCTTGGATCTGTAGGTGGCTTTAATGCATATCCAGTTACTTGAGTACCTAGCAAATTGAGCCATACACACAGCCACGATCCCTTAAAACCAGTATGCCCTGTCAAAAAAACCTTTTTGCCTTGCCAAAAATTCCTATCTAGCATCATTTTATCAACCTTTAGTCCCATAATTTCCATGGTGCTTTGCCTGACTGCCATAGTTCTTCTAATTGAAGCTTATCTCTCATTGTGTCCATCGGCTGCCAAAAACTATCATGCTTAAACGCAACTAATTGTTCTTCTTTTGCCAATCTTTCCATAGGATCTCGTTCAAAAATAGTAGCGTCATTTTCAATATACGAAAAAACTTCAGGCTCCAAAACAAAAAAACCGCCGTTAATCCAACCGCCGTCTCCTCGAGGTTTTTCTTTAAATCCTTGTACCATATTATCTTCATTCATATTTAGAGCCCCAAAACGGCCACTGGGTTGAACAGAAGTAACTGTTGCTAATTTGCCGTTAGCGGTATGATATTTTACCAATTCGCTAATATTAACATTGCTTACACCATCGCCGTAAGTCAGCATAAATGGTTCTTTCCCAATATACTCCTGCACTCTTTTTACTCTTCCACCAGTCATAGTATTTAAACCAGTATCAACTAGCGTAACCTTCCAAGGCTCAGCATGATGGTTATGAATAATCTGTTGGTTAGTCATTCGAAAATCAAACGTAATATCCGCTTCATGCAAAAAATAGTGGGCAAAATATTCTTTAACACAATAACCTTTATATCCAAGACATATCACAAAATCATTAAAACCATAGCTCGAATATATCTTCATAATATGCCACAAAATCGGTCGCCCTCCGATTTCAACCATTGGCTTAGGTTTTAAATGTGACTCTTCGCTTATTCTAGTACCAAAACCACCTGCCAAAATTACAACTTTCAAAATTTCTCCTCCTATCCTTTCAATAAGCTCCCTTACCAGTCAAAACAACCTTAACTGTTTTAAATAAAATAATAATATCAAGCCAAAATGCCCAATTCCGCACATACCAAGCATCCAGCGAGGTTCGTTGCTGAAAATCCAGATCATTCCGGCCGCTTACCTGCCATAACCCAGTTATTCCCGGTCTCGTCTCCAATATCGTCTTAGAGGCAACCCCCATCGCCGCTTCTTCCCTTTTAAGATAAGGCCTCGGTCCTACCAAACTCATATCTCCAGCCAACACATTAAATATCTGGGGCAGCTCGTCCAAACTGTACCTCCTCAAAAACCGTCCTATGGAAGTAACTCTCGGATCATTTACTTTTAGCTTGGCAAAAGTCTCCCACTCCAAACGAGCCTCAGCATCATTTTGTAGATGTGTCGCCAGAATCGCATCACTTTCGACAAACATCGTCCGAAATTTTAAGCAACTAAATTCCTTTCCCTCCAACCCAAGCCTTTTACCAGTGTATAAGACAGGACCAGGAGAATTAAGTTTAACCACCAAAGCAATAACCGCAAATATCGGACTGGCAATAACAAAAACCAAGCTTCCTGCAAGCACATCAAATGCCCTTTTAATCAATCGATTGATAACCAGAGCAAGATTATTGCGAACCTTCAACAGAATGGTCTGCTGATCAAACAGCGCATCGATCTCTATATCTCTCACCGGCACACCAAATAAATCCGGCACAAAAGTCACATTATTTACCATCGGCTGCAGTCGGTAAACCATATTCAAAAGCTCTTCCCGTTCAAGTCCCGGGGCAGCAATAAGGACATCCTTAACTCCAGTGCGTTGTACAACTTCTTCAGCTTTGTCAAATGAGCCTATTACTGGATATTCCTTAAGGCCAAACGCTATTGCATTATCTTCCACCAAACCGACAATTTTATAACCCAACCCACTATCATTTTTAAAAGCATTCACCAGTAGCTCCGCCGTTTTACCGGCACCAATAACCACTACAGGTATTTGCCACACCCCGGCAATGGTAAGTACTTTTTTTGACAGCCATTTACTTATTACCAGAAGAACAAAACTATTTACCCACACCATAACCATAAAAATCCTGGATATCTCACGAGCACTTCCCGCTAAATAGGTCACTACCAAAATAAACAACATGGCATATAAACTGACTTTAAAGATCTTTTCGACTTGCTGCCAGAACAAGAGACGCCTAGTATACAGACAATCAAATTGCATAAATAGTAGATACGTGAGCGGAATAACACAATATGCGAAAATATAAGGGATTGTAAAATCACTAGGCACGTCAGAAAAGAGATATGCTGCAATATGGCTCCGAAAAAAATAAGCAGTCCCCACTGCACCCACGACCGCAAAATAGTCAATAGCAATTAACAAGACTGGCAAAAGCAGACCTTTTATCTGTAAGCTGCTCGACTTATAGATTTGGGCACCTAATATTGGAATGTATGTTTTTCCATACTCCATAATATAAACTCCCCTCACATGTCGAAATATACACTAATCCAGAGTAAATGTTAGTACAACTCATTATACACTTCGACAGTTTTAGCTAATATTAGTCTTTCGTCCCAGTTATCTAGGACTTTAGTCACATATTAGTTCTATAAATCATCCAAACCAATTTTTGAAATTTTATGTACCCTAGTTCCACTCAAAAGCGTCATTGTTACATAGTTCGACTTAAATTATCATCATTCCTGCATATTAGCTTACTTTACATAAAGTTACAATTTCTTGGCTGGTTCTTCCACCATAAGTTCCCGAAGCTACATTTATTGACTAATTTTATTTTCAGACGAAATAGCTTTGCCGGCATAGGCTAGTCCAATAATAAACCAGTACATTCGGATAACCGCCGAGTCGCCATAATTGTATTCCGTCATCCCTTGCACTAGTAAGCTAACAGTCACCAAAAAAGCTGCCATTGCCATAATACCACCTTCATTATCTCCTCCACGACGGCGGAAAAAATAAACCAAGATATAGCCAAACATATAAACAAACGCCAGACAACCTACAATACCGGTTTCTGCCATTGTATTTAAAAAATTATTGTGTGGGTGCCCCTGCATACGCTCTTTTGCTTCCGGCAGAATGTACCTGGTTTGATATTGCTTCGGATAGTTTCCCGCCCCTACGCCGGTTATCGGGTGGTCAAGAAACATATTCCAAGCACTTCTCCACATCAGAACCCGCTCCGAATTTGACTGGTTGCTCATGTCAGCAATACTATTAAACCGCTCCTTAATCTGATTATTAGATGCAAAGAGCACGCCAAAAATCATCAGTACTGCCAAAATACCCGCAATTGCCTTAAAGTCTCTTTTCAAATTAAGCAACCCATAAACAATAAATGTTACAGCAATCGCTATCCAAGCTCCTCTTGTACCGTTAAATACTAACGCCACCATCGAGAGAGTTATTGCCCCAATCATCAATGCATGTGCACGCTTGCCCAGCAGGTTACTCTTTAGACCAATCACTGCAGCCAACGGAATCATTTGTATTAAATATCCGGCAAAAATCATCGAGTGAGCACTGAAAGCCTTAGCCTTAAAGTCCCCGCCGATGCCTTGCCATATTGCATAGCCATCACTAATTATAATCGATATCGCCATTATCACCAGTGCCATAACCAATCGCTGCCGTGTTTTGATAAAAGCTACTGCCAAAACAAGCGGCAGCATACGATACAGATATGCCCATAACCTATCCAGTGTATTAATCGGCTGATAAGCAGCAATAGCTGAAATAGCCACAGCAACCATAAATATCCCTACAGCAATGCCTAAGCCCCTGTTCAGTTCAATCTTATAAGGCTTCTTTATATACAAATAAATGGCTAACAAGCCAGCCAGCGACACAAAAAAATTAGAAGCTGCTATAGAAATACTTGACACAAAAGCATATCCAAGAAGACAATAGTAAATTGCACCATCCATGGTCAATTTTTTTAGCATTCGTTTTTCTCCTATACATGAAAGTATTAGCGTTTAATATATTCCTTAATTGACTCCTGCCAAGGGCGTGTAGTGTCGCCCACCGTCATCCTGAGCATATAGTTATCCAACACCGAATGGGCCGGCCTTTTTGCCGGACGTGGAAATTCATCAGTAGTAACCGGAATAATTTTTACCTTTTTTCCAGCTTGTCTAAAAATCTCACACGCAAATTCATACCATGAACACTGTCCTTGACAAGTGGCATGATAAGTACCATAAGCATCACTGTCTAAAAGCGCAAATATTGCTTTAGCCAAATCCACAGTCGAGGTAGGCGTCCCCACCTGATCATGTACCACCCTTAAAGTGTCGTTAGTCTCTGCCAACCGCAGCATTGTGCGGACAAAATTGTTACCATCCCCATACAACCAGGCAGTACGAACAATGTAATGCCGCCCCAGAATGCGACGAACCAGCTCTTCGCCCTGCCACTTCGTACGCCCATAAACGCTTTGCGGATTTACCTGATCAAACTCTCTGTATGCTTCAGTTTTGGTGCCATCAAAAACATAATCGGTACTTACATACACCATCCGCGCACCGGTTTCCAGACAGCCTGCAGCAATATTCTGCGCCCCGACTACATTTACGCGAAAAGCTCCGTCTTCGTCCTTCTCAGCCCCATCGACATTGGTATAAGCAGCGCAGTGAATTACTGCCTGCGGCTTTATCTCTCGCATAAAAAGAGCCACTGCTTTGCAATTTGCGATATCTAATGTATCATAATCGGTTAAAACCAGTTCATGGTCCTTGCCCTGGCGGACAACTTCCCGCCCAAGCTGGCCGTTTGCGCCGGTTACCAGTATTTTCATAGTTATCCCCCCTTACCCCTTCGGCAGCTTGTCCGCCGAAACGTCTTTCAGCCGGGAATATACCTTGTCCTTCTCTGACAATACCACCTCAGCCACCGGCCATTCGATGCCGATATCCGGATCATTCCAAATAATGCCGCCTTCCGCCTGCGGCGTATATACATCGGTGCATTTATACGTAAAGTAAGCTGTTTCGCTAACTACACAAAAGCCATGAGCAAACCCCGGCGGAATCCAAAACTGCCGGTGATTGTCACCAGACAAACTAACCCCAACCCACTCGCCAAAAGTAGGCGAACCAACACGAATATCCACCGCCACATCAAAAACCTCGCCGCTCAACACCGAGACAAGTTTCCCTTGAGCATGCGGCTCTTGATAATGGAGTCCCCGGAGTACGCCCCGTGCTGAAAACGAGACATTGTCCTGAACAAAGTTACCGTTTATTCCTGCGGCCTCATATCGTGGCTGTTGCCAGGTTTCAAAGAAAAACCCGCGTTCATCACCAAATACTTTTGGTTCGATAATTAATACCCCAGAAAGTTTCGTTTCGATTACCTTCATCCTTCTAGCTCCTTATATCCTCGGCCAAATGCAGTAAATATTCGCCATAGCCGTTTTTCTTCATTACCCCGCCCAATGCCGCCAGTTCTTCGCGGGAAATGTACCCCATCCGATAAGCGATTTCCTCCGGACAAGCCACCATTAAGCCTTGCCGCTCCTGAATAGTCGCGATATAGTTTGCAGCCTGCAGCAACGATTCATGGGTTCCGGTATCCAGCCAGGCATATCCTCGGCCTAATGTTTCTACCCTAAGCATATTTTGTTCAAGATACAGCCGGTTTAAATCAGTAATCTCCAGTTCGCCACGTTCAGATGGCTTAAGGCTTTTCGCAAGTTTAACTATATTTTTGTCATAAAAATACAACCCAGTCACTGCATAATTGGATTTAGGATGTGCAGGCTTTTCTTCCAGGCTGACAGCCTGGCCTTTCGCGTCAAACTCTACTACCCCATACCGTTCGGGATCTCTTACCCAGTACGCAAACACGGTTGCTCCACTTTCCTGACTGGCAGCAGCCTGTAACTTATGGCTAAAACTATAGCCGTAAAAAATATTATCCCCCAACACCAATGCACAGCTTTCATTAGCAATAAAGTTTTCTCCAATTATAAATGCCTGTGCCAAACCATCCGGACTGGGCTGAACGGCATAAGATAAATTTATTCCCCATTGGCTGCCATCCCCTAATAGCTTTATAAAGCCAGTCTGATCCTCTGGCGTTGTAATAATTAATATATCTTTTATCCCCGCCAACATTAAAGTTGTCAGCGGATAATAAATCATCGGCTTATCATACACCGAAACCAATTGCTTGCTGATCGATTTCGTAATCGGATACAACCGCGTCCCTGACCCACCGGCCAAAATAATGCCCTTCCTTACCCCCATCTCGCTTCTCCTATATCCCCGTTCCCAATCGTTCGCGACGGTAACTGCCATCAGTAACGCGCCGACACCATTCAAGATTATCTAAGTACCAATCAACCGTTTTTTCTATACCAGTTTCAAAAGTTTCCTTGGGAAGCCAGCCCAGCTCCCGTTTCATCTTTGTAGCGTCTATGGCATAGCGCTTGTCATGGCCAGGGCGGTCTTTTACAAAACTAATTTGTTCCCTGTATGATTGTCTATTTGCTTTTGGCCGCTTAGCATCCAAAAGGTCACAAATAGTCTCAACAATATTAATGTTAGTTTTTTCATTATGTCCGCCAATATTATACTTTTCGCCAATTAGTCCTTTTTCAAGCACCGTTAAAAGTGCCTGACAGTGATCCTCCACATACAGCCAATCCCGCACATTTTCGCCTGTACCATACACTGGCAGCGCCTTACCTTCTAACGCATTTAAAATCATCAGCGGAATAAGTTTTTCCGGAAATTGATACGGCCCATAATTATTGGAACAATTAGTAATCAATACCGGCAAGCCATAAGTATGATAATATGCCCTGGCAAGGTGATCTGACGAAGCTTTCGAAGCTGAATACGGTGAGTTCGGCGCATAGGGCGTATTCTCAGTAAAGTAGCCGGTTTCGCCCAAACTCCCGTACACCTCATCGGTTGAAATATGTAAAAATCTGAAAGTCGCTTTCCTATCCCCATTAAGTTCGAGATAATACTTGCGGGCTGCTTCCAACAAAGAAAATGTTCCATTAATATTAGTTTCAATAAACGCCGCTGGTCCGTCAATCGAACGATCTACATGCGACTCAGCCGCAAAATGCACTATCATACTTGGCTGATGCTTTGCCAATACATCCTGCACCAGTGTCGCATCACAAATATCGCCATGAATAAAGCTATACCTGCTACTATCTTCAATGTCCTGCAGCGAATCCAAATTCCCGGCATAGGTCAACTTATCTAAATTAATAACTTTTGTTTGCGTATTTTTTAAAGCAAGCCGAATAAAATTACTGCCAATAAAACCAGCCCCACCGGTAACAAGGGTTTTCAACATTGGTTCTACCCTCCCCTCAATCTTATTCTATTTGATAATGATTACAACCTACTATTTCATTCAGATTCCCACACGAGCTCTTACTCGACTTAATTGGCTCCGCGCATGATACAGAAAATTCTCATATCCCTGTCGATATGAATTTGACACAGTGTTATACCGAAGCAAACTTTCGTCCGCCACCAACATCTCAAGTATCCTGGGTTCAATAGTTTCAATAACTGTCGCTGATTTATACGGATAATCCTCAAACAAATAGGCTTCCGGATACCCTGAGCCTGGTTCAACAGAATCATAATAATCCACTTTCGCTTTTCTTACCGCATACGAATTAAATAGAAAATCAAGGTGAAATAAGTGAGCAACGCCGCACTTTAACCGCGGTCGGTAATTTCCAAGTTTATGATGAACAGGATCCCAAAAATAGCTCTTGCCATTATTACGGAAACACCTCATCTGCCAATTTAGGTAATGAGGTTTAGTCGTCATAAATGTAACCGGAGCTAGATCAATAAGATTATATCGCGGCAACCCTAGCGACTGATACCCACAGTCAAAGAATTTGCGGATTTCCGAGAAATTCGAACCTACGATTTCATCCGCATCCAACATAATAATCCATTCACCAATACAATTTTTGATCGCAAAATTCCTTTGTTCTGCAAAATTTTCAAATTTATTATAAATAATTTTATCGGTGTACTCGGCCACTATATCCTTAGTACCATCTGTAGCTCCAGAATCAATAATTACTAACTCATCTACTTGCTGATAAATACTTTCAACAGCATAACGAATAGTTCGCGCATTATTTTTGACCAAAATACACCCAGATAACTTCATTATTCTATTAATCCCTCCGCACTTTTTTGACTAAATTTACATACGTCGCCGCCTTTAAACAGAAATCCTTTTATTCCGGCAGCCTCAGCAGCCGCTAAGTCCGATTCCTTATCACCAATTAACAAAGAATTTGTTTTTTCTACAGGCCATTCCTGCAAAGCCTGCAAAATTAGGCCTGGCTCAGGTTTGCGGCAATCACAGACCTTCCGGTATTCTGCGCTGCCTTCTTCAGGATGGTGTGGACAGTAATAAAAAGCATCAATATGTGCACCGGATGCTTCGAGTTCATTGTTCATCCACTGATGTAAATCATGGACATCGTCTTCCTTGTATAAACCGCGAGCCACCCCGCTTTGATTAGTGACAACAAAGACGTAATAACCCTTGTCATTAAAATACTTTACCGCTTCTACCGCACCAGCGTTCCATTTAAAATCCTCGCTACGATATACATATGCGGTATCAACATTCAAAACCCCATCCCTGTCAAAAAACACCGCCGGTCGAGGTGCCAGCTCATTTGGGCCAGCCAGCGTAACTACAGCCTCCAGTACTGTCTCCGGCATAATGCCTGTCATACAAGAGTGGTGATCGCAGTTATGGCTGCCGCACGGCCGACAAGTTAGCCCTTCCGGTGTAATAACTACCGAATTTTTATCATAAGGCCCAAAGCCAACTTCGTTGGACGAACCAAAGATAGCGACAACTGCTTTCTTTTGAGCTACTGCCACATGCATCGGTCCAGAGTCATTGGTCAAGAATACGGCGCATTTCCTTATCAGCGCTCCCAGTTCCAAGAGATCAAGTTTACCGGTGAACACCGCTATTCTTGGATGCTGGCCATGTTTCATCAGTTCCAGGATATCCTTGACATTCTCAGCATCCATCGGTCCACCAAAGAAGGCCAATCCGTATCCCATCTCTAAAAGCTTGTCTCCCACAGCAGCAAACCCGGCTGCCGTCCAGCGTTTAGTTGGCCAACTGGCCCCGGTATTAAAGCCCACTACCTTGAAAGACGGATGGCCGAAGGCGGCAAACCACCGCTTTTCGGCCTTTTTCTCAGTGACCTCATCCAACCACATTTCTAGTCCACGGTCCACTGGAGTAATACCAAGAACGTTTTCTAAGCGTTCCAAATGCTCAGCAGCCTGATGTGGAATATCTGGGCGGTTTTTCAATTTATGGTCAAAATTCTTATTATCAAGCAAATCATCAAAAAAGATACCAAAACCCGGTGACGAATAGCCAATAATCCGCCTGGCTCCGCTAAAAGCGGCCAGTGCCGATGCTCTTTCATTAGGATGAAGGTTTATAACTAAGTCAAACTTGCACCGTCTGACCTCAAGTATAAGTCTGAAATAATTTCCCAGTTTGTTGTGGTAACCTTTCTTATCAACCGAAATAAGTTCGTCAATATTCTTATTAAACTTAACCAAGCTGTCAATTTTCGCATCCGCCAAAAGCGCGATATGGGCCTCCGGATAATTGGCTCTAAGCGTGGTAAGCACTGGCGTAGCTAACAGCAAATCTCCAATATGCAACATATTGATAACCAAAATCTTTTTATACATGGTAACCTCTTCCTGTAACTTGATAATTATCTGGTTAAATAGCCGTCGCTCCCGTCAAGATACCGGCAATACTCGCCGATAGCTGTTTCAAGTGTGGTAAACGGACGCTCATAACCGGCAGCAACAATCTTCCCGGTGTCAGCTTCAGTGAAGCTCTGGTACTTGCCACGCAGCGTTTCAGGGAAATCCACATACTCGATCCGCCCTTTACCATACGCACTAATTAGTGCCTTGGCCACATCGTTAAAGGATCGAGCCTGACCAGTACCACAATTGAATACCCCACTTACTTCCGGATGTTCAAACAAGAAAAGATTAACGGCCACGATGTCTTTAACATAGATAAAGTCCCGGCGCTGCTCGCCGTCAGCGTAGCCATTAATGCCTTTGAACAATTTGACAACTCCACTAGTCTGGAGCTGACGATAAAGCTGATACACTATTGAAGCCATTTTGCCTTTATGATTCTCCTGAGGTCCATAAACATTGAAAAATCGAAGCCCTGCCACCTGACTTTTAGCCGCAGGCAAAGCTCGCCGGACATAGCGGTCAAACTGGAGTTTTGAAAACGCATAGACATTCAGCGCTCCCTCGCAGGCGGTTTCTTCCCGGAACCCATTTGCGCCGTTACCATATACCGAAGCCGATGATGCGTAAATAAACGGTATACCCTTTTTTAAACTGAAATGCAGCAGTTCCCGACTATATTCGTAGTTGTTGGCCATCATATATTTGCCGTTGTACTCCATGGTATCAGAGCAAGCTCCAATATGAAAAATAGCTTCAACATTGTCCTGGTTATATTTTCCTGCTTTAACATCTAAAATATAATCGTGTTTATCGACATAATCCTTAATATCCAGCGCCAATAAATTTTTAAACTTCTCCCCACTGCTCATGTTATCCACTACCAAAATATCGTCATAACCCTTATCATTTAGACCCTTTACCATATTGCTGCCAATAAATCCGGCCCCACCTGTTACAATAATCATAATCCTTCCCGCCTTTCCACTCTTCCTACTTCTTCTTGGCGCAATGCGCCAAGAAGCTCCTCGCGTTTTACCGCATATGTACCTATTTTCCCTACGACAATGCCTGCTGCCAGATTCGCCAGATGCGCCGCATCACTTAGTTCCAGCCCCCCGGCCAGCGCCGCTCCCAGCACAGCAACCACAGTATCTCCGGCCCCCGAAACGTCAAACACTTCCTGAGCATAAGTAGATATATGTATATCCTTCCGGTCGTTAATAATACTTAACCCCTTTTCCGACCGGGTAGCGATAATATTTTCAATGTTATAACGTTTACGCAGCTTGTCAGCCAACACTTTTACCCGCTGATCGTCGTTAACAATCTCAGCCTTCGCTGCCTCGCCCAATTCCTTCAAATTCGGGGTAATATAAGATGCCCCGCTGTATTTCTTCCAATTTGACCCTTTGGGATCAACGATGAGCGGTATGCCCCTTTTAGAACACTCTTTAATCATCTCTTGACAAAGTGCCTGTGTACAAACACCCTTTGCATAATCAGAAATGATCACCGCCTGTACCCGACCATCCAAAATTGCCGAACTTACATATTGTTTTAGCCTTTTCTCGATTGTTCTATTCAGCGGCCGGTTATCCTCAAAATCAAGGCGCATCATCTGCTGATGACCGCCCAACACCCGCAGTTTGGTTATCGTCGGCCGCTGGTCAATCGCAAGCCCAGCGCTGGCAATTCCTGCTTGAGTAAGTAAGCGGTAGAGCTCCCTGTTGTTATCGTCGTCCCCGACAATGCCGACCAGTTCTACTCCCGCGCCTATTAGCGCCAGATTATTAGCGACATTGGCAGCCCCGCCTAGGGTAGAGTGCTGCTGAAGAATCCGATTCACCGGTACTGGAGCCTCGGGAGAAATACGCTTAACCTCGCCAAAATAATAGCGATCCAGCATTACATCTCCAACCACTAGTACATTTAAACCAGAAATGCCATTCTCCAAAAAATCCGAAACCTTTTGTAAGTTGCTAAACACTTGGAGCCTCCTTATCAACCAGTTCACAGACAATATGCCCGATGAGAATATGTGCTTCCTGAATTCGAGCCGTTATATCCGCCGGGACCTTAATGCACAAATCACAAATATCGGCCATCTTTCCGCCAGTGCGTCCTGTCATTCCAACAGTTACCGCCCCTGCCTCTTTCGCAACTTCCAGTGCCTTTACCACATTAGGACTGTTGCCTGAGGTTGAAAGCCCCACCACCACATCGCCAGCTCGCACCAAAGCCTCCACCTGACGAGAAAATACTTTATCAAAGCCATAGTCATTACCAACCGCCGTTAAGATTGACGTATCAGTAGTAAGAGCTATCGCAGGCAAACCTCTTCTCTCTTTCTGAAACCTGCCAACAAACTCAGCTGCCAAGTGCTGACTGTCAGCCGCGCTACCGCCATTACCCATAAAAAATATTGTATGTCCGTCGCTGAGAGCCTGACAGCAATACTTGCTTAACTCTTCAATTGCAGTCAAACTATTTTCCTGTAACTTTTTAATGGTATCCAAATGGTCGAAAAAAATGTCTGCTAAAGTTCTCATGTCCCATTCCCTTCCACATGCGCCTACCATAGTAGCAAATTCTTTATTGCTGTCAAATCTTTTTCGACGCCTTGCCGTATTTTCTCGACACCAAAATCAGCCACCCTTTTCCGCTGAGCCGAAATAATCTTCTGCCGTGTCTGAGAGTCTCCTGCCAATAACCGAATAGCTTCAGCAACAACCGGATAATCCTTTCTTTCAAATAACACCCCGCTATTACCCATTGTAAAAGGAATAGCGGCGGCGCTAAACGCAAAAACCGGTAAATCAAAATAGCTAGCTTCAACCAAAGGAATGCAAAATCCCTCATGTTCACTCATACACACAAAAACGTCAGCAACTTTATAATAAGTGCATAATTCTTCAAACGATACTTTGCCGGAAAAAACAACATCATTTTCGAGACCAAGCTCTCCAATAAGCGATCTCAACCCGGAAACATAGGATTCTTTCTGCCCCCCCACCAATACGAGGCGAACATTACTATCTATGAAACGTTTATAGTAAAATAAAACCCGAATAATATCTTCCTGCTTTTTATGAGGTGTTACCCTGCCAACAAACAAAATATTAATTTTACCGTCTCTAAAACGATCCACAATTGTCGCATCTTGGCCGACACTTTCATATTCGGTAAAATCGACAATAATTGGCATAACAGACGTCTGCCGGAATCCATATTCCGCCAGTTCTTGTCGACTATATTCTGACGCAGCCCACGCAAAAGCCGTCTTTTCCCTCAATTGCAGCAATTGCCTTCGCCCCTTGCGGGCGGAAAAATAGGATCCCCAAGCAATTCCGGCAAAATGCTCTGCGGGAGTAATATTATGATAATATAGTACAATCGGTATCGGCAATTGCAATATTTTATTCACAAATGACGTTCCGGTGGAAAAGTGAAAGATAGGAATATCACCGCTTTTGTAGCGATACTCATCAAACAATTTAATCCCCGCCCCAAGCTTCGGATCAAACTTTCCGGCGTATATGCATGAATCAAGGCCCATCTCCCGAAACATCTTGTCCATTGCGATTACTTGTCCGCTTGCTCCGTCACCATAACTTATGGCATGAGCAATATGCACGAAATTCATACCTTCTTCTCCCTCAACCCCAGGTAATGCCGTAATTTGTTAAACCACCCTATTTGCAGCGGTAAATAAAGTTTGTTCCACGCAACTAAATCCGTCTCTTTTGCTGCCTGTATTTTACTTTCAATATCATTATAATCGGCGGTAGTTAATTCCTGGCCATTAACCAAAATTCTCATAGTTTCGCTTCTTTCCTAAAATTATTGACTATTTCGCTGCAAATAATATAGCTTACCATACTTTAGAAACACGTAAACCGCCGACAGAACACTGATTATGAAGCCTTCTAAACCTTCTGTAAAACCCTTGCGCAGAATATACATCTTTATAAATGCAAATACCGGCCTAAACGCAATCTCCAAAGCACACGTGGTTTTCCCTTTTTCTTGTAACCCTCTGGCAGCTAGAGTAGTATAGTTATTCATTTTCTGAAGATATTGCTCCAAATTAGTATAAGCTAAGTGCTCAAAACAGTTTTTAAGACGACCAACCTTACCATCAATATGGAGACTTTCATGTACAATCCCAGTATAATTAGCAGCATTCCTTATAAAAAGCCGCAACGATAAATCGGGCGACCAACCACAGCTTTTAATCCACCGTCCCATAAACCGATTGCGTCGCGGTATATAATACCCTGCCTCAGTTCCTGCTCTTACTGTGGATTTTATCTCTGCCGCCAACTCTGGAGTGATCCGTTCATCTGCGTCTAAGAACATGATCCACTCTGCATCCGACTGCAATAAAGCAAAATTGCGTTGAGCCGCAAACCCGTCGGTCATGGGATGGGTCACCGCCCTAGCTCCGCCGCTTGTCGCCAACTCCACAGTACGGTCAGTACTACCGGAATCAACAACAACTATTTCATCCGCAAACGCCGCGCTTTTCATGCATTCCTCAATATGTAATTCTTCATTATAAGTAAGTATCAATACCGCCAGCTTAGCCATTTCTCCTCCTTGAGCAGTTTAGCTACCAACACTACTCTTCCAAAATCTTCTTGGTCGCCACCACCACTTCATCAGCAGGTATCTCCGCAAGGCACCGGTTAAAAGAACATTCTCCTTTTCCCCAGCACGGCGAACATTCAACATTTTTACTAATAACGATATCCCGTTCCCCCCGCGGTCCCCACCCCTTGGGATCAGTCGGACCAAATAAAGCTACCACCGGCGTTTTTAGAGCATTAGCAATATGCATTGGCCCGGTATCCACTGTAACCAGCACTGCTGCCTCATCAATCAAAGCTGCCAGTTCTCCAAGCGTTAGCGTTCCTGCCAATATTCCGGCCACATTGCCTGCTGCCTCGTTTATTGCCGCCAATTGAGGTGCCTCCGCCTTCGAGCCAATCAAAAAACACTCTTGTTGAGGCCCAAGCGCAGTTATTAGCGCAGCATACCCATCCACAGTCCAACTCTTCTTAGAATAACTGCCACAGGGACAAATGAGCACTAATTTCTTCGACCTGTCCCAGATAACCTTATCTCGCATAGAAAAAACATCGCGCGGGTCAACCTCAAGTACCAAACTAGTATCAGCTGTACTAATACCAAGTGGCTTCAATACATCGAGATGGTTTTCGGCTTCGTGCCGCTTCACTGGGCGTTTAGCACTCGACGTCCGGGTCAAAAACACCCCGGCATGCTGAGCATCATAGCCCACTCGATGGCGAATACCACTGCCCCAGGCTAACATCGCACCACGTGGGGCAAAATTGGCAGTGATTGCAAGATCATAATGCCGTTTGCGTAAAAAAATAGCTAATTTTAAAAGGTCGCCAAATTTTTTGTGCTTACCGCGTTTATCATATTCCAGTACAGTATCAACATAAGGATTTAATCTTGCAATCGGTGCCGCAACTGGTACAGTCAGCATATCGACCGTTGCAGACGGATACGCCTCCTTTAGCGCCCGAATAACTGGCGTCGACAATACGACATCACCGATAAATGCCAAGTTTATTACTAAAACCTTTTTAATTTCCGCACTATCAATCTCCATCAAGCACACCCCGAACAGCAGCATATACCGCTTCCACCGAAATATCGACCAAACAGTCCCTGTCCTTCGGACAGCTTCGCTCCCAACATCCGGCGCAATCCCACGATGCCACCAGCGTTTTATGACCGTCACCATATGGACCATTACGCACAATATCAGTAGGACCATAGAACGCCACCACTGGCGTGGCCAAAGCCGCCGCCAGATGCATCGGGCCAGTATCGCCACCAACAAAAACGCGTGCTTGTCGAATAATATGCGCCAAACGTTTAAGCGAAGTTTTTCCCACTAAATCCACCGGAGGAATGGCAGCGTTAGCAATAATATCGTTCGCAAGCGCCCTGTCTCCAGCGCCGCCGGTAATAACCGGGATAACCCCGTCATCATAAAGCCGATCAACTAAAGCAGTAAAACTTTCGACCGGCCACCGTTTATTGGGCCAGTTAGCACCGACAGCTAAAATGACATATGGAAGTTCCATATTTAGTCCCGCCTGTTTGGCAATGGCCGCAGCAGCCGAAGCCTCAGCTGCAGTAATATGTATAGGAAATACCGCTTTGTCAACCTTACACCCTAAAGACCGAACAACATCGAGATATTGCTCTACCACATGACCGTTGCTGTTTTCCCCATTAACCCGTTCGCTCAGCAAATGGCTCATTTCACGGGTGTTACAGTACACCAAACGTTTTGGAGCCCCACTCAAAAAAGCAAGAATCGCCCCTTTAAAAATAGCCTGCAAATCAAGCGCCAGATCAAACTTCCGACCGCGTAGTTCACGGACAAAAGATGGTGCGTCAAAAAGCAGGCCTTTCAGCGTTTTGAATTTTGGTTTATCGAAGAGAATGACTTCGTCAATACAAGGATTATCCTTGACCAACTCAAACGCTGCTTTCTCCACTACCCAGGTTATTCGTGCTCCCGGAAAGCACTCTTTCAAAGCATGCGCTACCGGCAGGGCGTGAACCACATCCCCGATGGCACTCAATTTTACTATTAAAATATTAGCATTCGCAAACGTGCAATTCGACGTCAATTCACTAAGACTCCTTTATCCTGCCGATAATCTTGCTGGACGAACGTCCAGGGACTTCAGGAATCAGCACAGTTTTTCCACCATACTCTGCAACAAGTCCAGCCTCCGGCAAGTTTTTTACCTCATAATCTCCGCCCTTGACATATATATCAGGCTTAATCTCGCTAACCAGCCCCTCGGCTGTCCTGTCTTCGAAAACAACGACATAGTCCACCGCCGCCAAAGCTGCCAGCACCTCAGCCCGATCTTCTTCCAAATTAACCGGTCGCGTTGGTCCTTTTAGAGCACGTACTGATTGGTCGCTGTTAAGCCCCACAATCAGCACATCACCTAACGCTCGAGCGGCAGCAAGATACCGAACATGTCCAGCATGGAGAATGTCAAAACAGCCGTTAGTAAATACGACTGTTTGACCCGAAAGTTTTATTTTTTTAGATAAAACGGCAGCATCCCGCCTAGCGACAATTTTCATGATATTCTCCAATCGCCTCTTTTAGCTCAGTTACCGTCGTTGTGGCAGTACCCGGCTTTCTCACTACAACTCCAGCAGCAAAATTTGCCAGCTGCGCTGCTTCCACATAAGAAGCCCCTGCCGCAAGCGCCAGAGCGGTGGCAACAACCACCGTATCTCCAGCGCCGGACACATCATAGACTTCACTTACATTAGATACCGGGATATGAGTAACTCTGTCCGCTTCAAACAGGCTCATTCCTTCCGCCCCTTGGGTAATCATAACCACTTTAGCCCCAAGCTTCGCTAAAAGCTCTTTACCTGCTGCTAAAAGTTTATCACCATCCAGCGAGGTATAGCCCACCGCGGCGGCAGCCTCGGCTTCATTTTGTTTTACAAGCGTTACCCCGGCAAAAGATAATATATCGTAGCGCGAATCGACAATACATGGAATGTTCGCTGCCCGGCACTCATCAAGCACCAGCCGCCGAACAGCAGGCGAAACGGCACCGCTGCCATAATCACTCATCACCACTACTGCCATCGCCCGAATATTGCTCTTGATATATTCAAGTATCCGTGCTTCCACAGCAGCGTTGAGAGCATCTTTCGACTCCCTGTCGATCCGGACCACCTGCTGGCGGACTGTCGCCAGCCCACCAGCCATAACCCTGGTCTTGGTAACTGTTGGCCGTGTTTGATCAACAATAAAGCCAACAGTATTTACCTTTTTCTCGCCTAACACCTTTACCAGTTGCTGCCCGGCGGCATCATCGCCAATAACACCTACAGCGTAAACACTTCCGCCCAATGTGGCAGCATTATGCACCACATTAGCCGCCCCGCCAGGCACTACTGTTTCGCCACAGTGTTCCAGCACCAATACTGGTGCTTCGCGAGAAATCCGGGAAATCTTCCCTTCCATATACACATCGGCCACTATATCACCAATAACCATTATCTTGTGACCATGTAGCCTATCGCTTAATGCAAGTAGTTCCTTATCCACTGTGCAACCCTCTCCCTTAGGCTAGAACCGCTTAACAGAAATATCAAGCTTCAACTTATGAGCTGCACCATCATGATATTTCCGGTAAGTTAGCGCCGCATCCCAGCAGTGCAGGTCGTGATGCCAGGTAAAGTCCTCATAATAAACATGGTTAGTATGCATATTATAGGCTTGCTTATAGCTAAAACCATTCATCTTATCAATCTTCCAGTTAAATCCGGCATCAAGCTCCCGGTTTAAATCAATCTTATCATACTCAAATATGCTAGTTGTATCACTGACATAATGGTATCCTAATACAGTTGAGAACTTAGGGGCCCACTTAGTTGTCATTGTCGCATCATAACGATACCTATTTACCGAAGAATCATCATAACTTTCTCGGATATTCTCAAAGCCTGTTCCTAAATTAAACACCGTATTTTTACTCATTTTAATTGGAAGACCGCTGAAATAGACGCCCGTAGCCTGATGCCAACTGCTTTTAGTACTATCCGTCCATTTCCCGTAGGATGTACCGAAGGTGTATTCAACAGGCAACTTTCCAAGTCTCCGTTTGTTGAATTTTAGCGAAAACTCTGGTTCCTTCTTAATCCAGTTGTCATCACCATCAACAAAATGCCCCTGAACGACGCCAATCTCATAATTCTTCTCGCGATCAACCACCCCATATACCGGGCGATACCCTACTTTGCTATAATAGGCCTGATCGGTAAAGAAAGATACTTTATCTCCCACAGGAAGCTCAATGTGCTCTTTGATCTTTAAACCAAGGCTGCTATTATAACCTACCTTCGGGAACGGATCACTATCAGAGCTATCCTTTTTTAGCGACACCTGATATTTCGGCAGTGATAAAATCACCGTGTCCTTTACCCACAACTTTACGTTATAGGCTACCATATGATCGCCGGGCCAGACTTCAATCTTACCGGCGCTCATATGATAATCTGGCTTTTTAGCAGGACACTTTGTTACCGTGCCATTATAAAGCACAAGCTCATCAGGCTGCATCGTCATATTTTGCCCAGTTACAAATTGCCGATCTACTTGGCCTTTGGCCGCTTTCATTGTTCCGTTTTTGGTAGCATAATTATAGCGAGCAGCTGAACCAGTAAGGTTCATGCCCGGTTGGCGAAAAATTGCTTCGCCGTCTATCCATACTTCGTTTTTCTTCGAATTACCGCGAATCAGGTTTCCCGCTACCTGCGCCTTATCCTGAACAATTACTACATTACCCTTTGCAAACATGTCCCCTGTCGAGTCACTGAAATTAATCTCATCAGCCTCAATTACAATCGGAACACGAGCAGTAACCTTTTCGTCATTTACCCGGCGCTCTGCCGCCTGTCCAGGCAGCGTTATGCATCCCATTACTCCTGCTGCAAGCAAACTACATAATAGTTTCTTTATTTCCGGCATATTCTTCTCCTATGACAAAAAGTTATCTATATTATCCCCAGACTATAAAATAATTCTACAATTATCGCGTTTTTCCTGCCCGGCCTACAACATCAATATATGGGATCGACTCAAAAGTTGCTTAATATTCACATTTGCGAAACTTTGAAAAAAACAAAAGCGCCTGTCTGGCCAGTCAGTACCAGCTTGCGCTTTTTATATCGAAATATTCATTACAGTACAGAACAACGTAAATTTCAAATACTCCAGCTAGCGAACCTTTACCCCACAGCCATTTGTATCAGCCGCAACCTGAATATATAATTCAGCGCCAGCCGGAATAACAATATCCTGACCTTTTATAAAAGCTCCGCCAATTAGTCCAACTGGGCCCAGCAGTACTGCCCCTGCCGCCGCTGCCCCTGCTGCCTTGGCTATTGACGCTGTTTTCTCTTTGGCCTTTTCACCGAGTACAGTTGGTATAGCAGCACCATCTAAAGCCTCGACGCTTCCAAAAGTCACTTCCAGTTTAGCGTCCCGGCCAAAGTTTTTCGCCGGTTGGGCCTTAATTACCTTCCCTACGCCGCGCGCCCCCTTGGCAACAATCAAAACATCACCAGCATAGACATCATCGGCTACCTCAAAGCCTATCGCGTCACCCGGTCGGCTGATTTTTGTATCAATTGCCAACGTAATCTTAACCTTTACCAAAGTGTCTTTATCCAGCCTTGCTGCAACCGTCTCAATCCGCCCACTGGCGTAAGCTAGCTTCAGCAGCTTATTAAGCCTCGACTCCAGTGCTCCCGCCGCTGAATTACCCCACATTAATTTTTCCAAATTTGCAATACGGACCGCCGCCGGCTGAATTGTTACCGCACGCGTCAACCCCCATTCCACCGCGTTCAATTCAGTAAGCAAAGAAGCCCCTGTCATCGAGTTATCCCTAGCCCGGTTATACAATCTCTCAATCTTGGATTGCAGAGCATCATTCGTTTCCCGGCCATACATATCCCGTTCCAATTTCGCAGCCCGATCCACCAACGACCCGTTTTGCACCGCTCCATACAGTACCTTCTCCACCGCCGCCATTTTCTCGACCATTGCCATTTCCGGCTGGCCTTGCGCCAAAACAACAGTAGGCATAAGCAGCATTATCACAAGCAAAACGCAAATACTTCTGCGCATCACACTATCCCCTCCCACATATATATCGTAATTTATTTCAATAACCTAAATAGAATTTCCTGCCAAATTGTTCCATAGATCCCGCAGTATAATATAAAACTCCCGCCGGTTAGAGCGGGAGTTTTATATTATACTGTGCTAAATTAGAAGCTGTAAGCCATGCTTCCGATTAGCTCATTAGACTTTTGTGAGCCACTGTCATTTTTGAGATTCAAATAAGTAACATTAAGAGCTTTAGCCTTAGAAATGTTATAAGTATAAGAATAGGTTAACCCTTTATAATTCTGACCCGCGAAGCTACTGCCATACGGATAAGCAGAGCCGCCGATCCCGCTGCTATAAGCATCAACAGCATTAGCTTTTACATCATTATATTGTACAGTAAGACTGCCTTTTCCCCGGCTGTATGTACCGCTTAGGAAATACGCTTTGTTCTGGTCATCATAGTCAGACTTAGCAAACTCGCCGTTAAACGATAATTTGTCAGTAACCATAATAGTAGTGTTTGCTGAAAAATAGTTAATAGCATCATTGCCAACACCATCATCTTTTTTTGAAGCATAAGCCAGGCCACCGATTACCTTGCTGCCAAGTTTAGTGCTAACATCTATACCATACCACTCAGCTACAGTGCTACCAGTAGTGTTCGCAGTTGTTTTACCGGCAATAAGATTCATGTTTACAGGGCCGCTGGTTGACGCAACAATACCGTCAAATTTGTTGTCGTTATATGCCGCATCGCTGCCTGTGCTGATGATTGCACCTAATCCAAGGTTTACTGCCTGACGACCTACCGAATACTTCCATTTGCCGTCAGTGAGTTTAACCCCGTATTGGTCAAATGCAGCATTATTCTCCTTTGAGCCTTCACCACCGAGTTTGTTAATTGCACCAAAGCGACCAAAGAAGGTGGTGTTGTCATCAATTTTGCCTTCAAAACCGATACGAGTCCGAAACTGAAAAAACGAGTCTTTATAACTAGTATCATTAATATTGCGGCCTTGCAGACGAAAGTCGCCATTGAAATCTACCGAGAACGCCATTGCCGTTCCGGCTGTCGAAAGCACCGAACTGACCACCAGAAGCATAACTAAACTTTTTTTCACAAAATTACCCCCAGGTTTTTCTTGATTTTTTCTACTTTTTATCTATATAACAAACTGCATAAAATGGGGGATAAGTTTCTCATATTGCCTTATCCGTCAGCACAGTTTGTCTCCATGAGCTTCACGCTCCAGGCAACCGTTGGGTGCACCTCCTTTCCCGCCTAAAGACGTTCATACTCTTGGCTAACATGTAATATGCCCAGAATTTACTGCCAAATCTTACAAAACTTACATCTCTTTCTTAATTATAGTGATTTTTGTCGGCTATTGTCAATATGTATAATATAGTTTTAGTTTTCTGTTTATATATTTAGATTGCATATTATCATATCAGGAATTAGCCAACATGTACTTTTCACCATACAATTGATAATGGCTCCGGACAACCGGAGCCGCAGCCTTACTTTAGTAAAATACCTCAAGCTTCAACATATATAAGCTCGAGTTTTACAGCCTGTTAATCTCTGACCTAAGAGAACGGAGTCTTCCAGGCGTTAACAAGTTAAACATTATTGAGTTTTCCTATTGCTTCAATCCGACTTTTTATTATTGAACTCACATCCATAACCTACTGCGAAGTATACTTCATAAATCCAACTATCTACGCCATCATATTTTAAGTTGACTAGGCTTGTTGTGTCAAACAAGCCACGCCTTATCCCACCATCTATTTTGCCATGTTTATATTTATTATTGTCGTTTTATATTGTTTTTTGCAAAATAGCGTTCTGCCAAAATAACCGCCACATAGTCATCCACCGGCACCGGCGGCACCCTTAGCGTAACCGGCCAAAGCCGCGCTAATCCGCGTGGCGGATGATCAATCCAGTACCGCCCCCTGGCCTCATCAGTAGAACGATGCTCGTCCACCAGTTCAATAGTGGGCGGCCCACCATTAATTTCTACACCCTCGATAATCTTTACGGCGGCATTATGACTTGTCCGATTACCGACAACCACCGTTCTAATTTTATATTGCTCTGCTAGCTCACTGACAACGCCACCTAAACTAACAGTTTCAACCACCATTTTTACCACTACTCCACCCCTACCGACCACAGCCACACCACATTTCTGCCGTCCAGGATCAACCGCAATAATCTCATCATTCATTCATTCTTTCATCTCCTTGCCTCATATTTTTCGCTGTAAGAAAGAATATCCCTGCATACTCCATTGGCAAAGATCGGTCAAACCCAGCAACTACTGTCCACCAATATAAAAGCTACCCCCACTCAAATGAGCGGGGGTAGCTTTTACATTGTATTACATTAGAATTTAACGTTAACAGTTGCTTTTACGTTTTTTGCGCCATCTTTAATGGATTGGTAAACAACATTCAGGTTAGTGTTTTTAGCAATATCTTTGTTGTATTCATACTCCATACCTTTTACATGGCCGCCAGTGGTATAGAAGTCCTGCATGATGCCGGTACCAACATTGCTAGCTTTCCAGTTCAGCGTAGTATCATACGGAAGAGCACCTGCCTCAATATCGTTATATGCTACGCTCAGACCACTGTTTCCAAGACCAGCTTTTACACGATAACCTTTTGCTTTAGTAGTGCTATTTTTTGCGAATTCACCAGTCACTTTAGAACCAAGCAGGTTGAAACCGGTGCTGGCTGCATAATAGTGATTCGAACCCAGTGTCAGGTAATCAAGAGTTACTGGAGCACCGATTTTTAACGTGTATTCACCGCCCATAGATTTCGCCATTGTGGTTGAACTGTCTGCTTCTTTACCTGCAAACAGCATCAGGTTGCCGCGTTTAACACTCACACCGTTAAGGTAAGCTGAGCCGGAACCAGCCAACAGGCCTTGACCGAGTGCGAAGTCTTGACGACCAATAGTAGTATCCATACCCCAGATGTGAGTTTTAGCCACAGCCGCTTCAACTGCTGCACTTGTAGTGTTGTTACTAATGCTTTGGTTTCCGCTGCTAATACGGCCATACAAAGTCAGATCGTCGTTAACTTTAGCGGTTGCGCCAAGACGTAGACGGTACTCTTCAACATTGTTGCCGGTGCCAACGCCTGTGTTGTCAGCGTTATAAAAACGTAAGCGAGCGTCACCATTAAACTTAACCATGTCGTTCAGTTGTGACTGAATGCCTTCAACCTTCACACCCATGTCATTCAGTTCAGCAGCGTATTCACGCGCCAGTTTTTCAACAAGAGCTTTTTGGTCAGCATTCATAGTTGTTTTATTCATGGCTTTGTAAACGATTTGTGCAATCTCATACCGGGATATCGTTTTGTCGCCGCGGAAAGTGCCGTCATTGAAGCCGTCGATAATACCGGCTTTAGCTAATTTGTTTACTGCATCATAAGCCCAGTGTTTAGCAGGAACATCAGAGAAAGGATTAGCGAATGCTGGTACCGAGCACGCTACAGCGAGAGCAGTTGTGATAGCCACTTTTAGCAGTCTTCTTTTCATTTTACGAGTCCCCCTTGAAATTAATTTTTTTTGCGCAGGTGTTGCCACCGGCATCTGCTTCAATTCTCAAGGAGTGCGTCATGAGTAGCCATGTTTCCTCACGCCACTTCATCCCCAGAATTTCTAGCCGACGCCCCTACCGCTTTCAGTAGGTTCTAGTTAACATAAATTCGCTACTCTTCTCTATTATCCTTCTTGATGTCCTCATGCAATTCTTGCCATTTCTAAGCTTCATTCACTATTTCGTTGTTTTATATCCCACATACATCTTTACATAATATCGAAATTATGACAAGTGTTTTTTTCTACTAAATTTGTATTTATAGGGCAATTAGATGATCAGTTATGGGACCCCTTCGTCATTTATAACTCGTTCACCATAGGTACTTTACAGACTATTAAGTTATATAGCAATATAAGTGAGACTTGTGTTCATTGCCAACTCCGAACACTTAGAAAGCGTTACATGTCACAGCCTGTATGACTCCTCCCTAAGAAAACTAAGTCTTACAGGCTGTTAAATAAACAATACAATAAGCACAAAAAGAACTCGCCTTCCGGCGAGTTCTTTTTGTGCTTATTGCCATAAACTCCGTACTTTTATTTCTATTTGCAGCGGCCCAGCGTTATACATATCATCCTTTGCCGTTGCCGTCAATTCAAATTTACCACTTTGCTTTTTAATCTTGTTAATAATATCAAAAACCTTAGATGCGCTGATTGACCCCACCGACCCCTGCAGTGGGTCAGGCATAACCCCCTTGCTGGTAGCCTGAAGATTAACGTTATGAAGAAACATTACCAATATCCCTTGCGCTTGTTCAGAATCGTCCGCAGCGTCAAACACCTGTGAATGCACTACCTGACCTGCAGAATAAATCAGGCGTTTTGGAAACAAGTCTATCTGACCAATAACATGCTCACCATAAACCATATTACCCAAGGATGATATCCGGATAACCACATCTTCCTTCGAGCCAGCAATTGCCGCTGCCGCTTGTTCCACCTGGTTGGGATTAATTAAAAGAACTTGAACATTTTTATCTTTTAATCCCAAGTTATTCACCATATAATGATTTGTTGTATTGATAATATCCACTAGTGCCTGTTTTGTATCACTACGCGACTGACCGCCTTTTATAGCCGCCGTTGAAAGGATTTCCCCGGCGCGATAAATCATTTTTCCTACCCGCATAACCTCAATATTCTTCTTCAAATTAGTAGTAAGTACACTCAGATTATCAACGTCATTTTGCAGTTTACCCTTAGATTCATTTAACGAAGCCACACGCATATCAAGCTCGGTCTTAGTTGCTTGAAGAGCCTCGATATCACGTTGAGACTTATCTAGCCTGCCCTGTACTCGTTCCAGTTCGGTAAGCGTCCGATCCCTTTCACTGGTTACCGCCGCCAATTCTAAGCTAACCTTGGATAGTTCCGTCATAGTATTATTAATTTTGACGGTAAGCGCCTTATACTCTTCATTCTTAGCGTCAAACTGCGCTCGGCTAATGTCCAGCTCGCTATTCTTAACACTTACTTCCTTTGTCAAAGAAACCAGCTCGGCCTTTAGCGCTTCCATTCCAAAAAGCGCCATACGAACATCCTTTGATACCAGCGCAAGTACGCCCAAAGTCGCCGTCGCAATCATAATCCCGGTAATAATAGTGACAAGAATAGATGTATGCTTGGGCCTGAGACCAAAAATCGTCAATTTCCGTTTCCCGACTTTAGTCCCCAATTTATCACCAATATAAGCGATAAGTCCTCCCATTATAGCCAAGACTGCGATCAATATCACTCCGTACATGGCGACTTGTCCCCCTTCTCCCTTTAACGCCCAACCTCATTCCCTTTATATAATTCTGACTTTTATACAAAACTCCTGTATTACATCCGCCAAAGAATTATTTACCTTTAAGGTCAGTCCCTATCGAGAATTATCGAGAATTTTTCCAGATCAGCCAACCGCCAACAATTATCCCAATAACATTGGGGATCCAGGTAGCTACCACAGCAGGGAGAGCGCCACCTTCACCCAGTGCGCTGGTAACTGAACTTGAACGATTTGGCTGCAAACCGAGTGGCGTACCAATAAGCGCAAACACAAAGCTGGCCAATGGTGTTGTCAGTCGATGATGCAACTCGACCTCATAGGTACCTGTTTTAACATATTCCTTTTGAAGCGCCTTTATGTGCTGCTTTAGTTCCTTGATCGTCATTTCCTCAGGCTTCTTCTGTTCTCGTGAGATAGCGGTAGGATTTTTATCAACCGGCATAATCTGCTGTGCAAAATGCATTGACCGCTCCAGCCCCCCTTCAGGGGTTAACTCATAAACAACACCATTGTACATTACCCATTGATTATCCTGCCAAACCGCCTGCTCGGCATTTTCAACCCGAACTAGATTGCCGTTATCAAATTCCTGGATACTTATCGCGTACATATTGTTACCGCTAGCCTTACGGGCATAGGTCAAATGGCTAATATTTTCACCCTTGACGTCTTTGATAACAAGGTGTTCCTGAGTCTGCGGACTAGTATTACCTTTAATATCGTACTTAACTATATGATTATAGGCAGCATTAGAAGCCGGTACCACAGTTTCCTGAAATACTACTGCAAAAATACTGACAAAAAAAGCGATAATAAACACCGGTGTTGAAATACGATAGAAGCTAAGCCCCCCCGACTTCATCGCCGTTATCTCGCTTGAACCGGACAGTCGTCCAAATGACAAAAGCGCCGCCAGTAGCATCGACATAGGAAAAGTGTACACAACTATGCCTGGCAGACTATAGATAAACAATTTTACTACCAAACCTAGCGGCGCGCCATATTTCGTAACATATTCTGCAATCCTAAAAAGGGTGCCAGAACCAATGAAAATGCTTGAAAAGGCACAAACTCCAAATATAAACGGTCCCAGCAACTCTTTAAGGATGTATTTATCTAATATACGCATTACATACTCCTCAGCGCTTAATTAAATTAAATCCCATGACTTTTTTTATAAACGATCGGCGTACTGACATAACTTCGGCGGAAACAGACTCCCTAGCCAAAGTTATGCCAAACTCTTAACTAGGCAAACTATTACCTTTACAACTGGAACTTATCTCCAAGATAAAACTTGCGAGCTATCTCACTAGACGAAATAGTATCGCCATCCCCCGAAATAAGAATGCTGCCTTCACTTAATATATAAGCAGTATCAACAATACTCAGTGTTTCCCGCACATTATGGTCGGTAATTAGCACACCAATGCCACGCCGACTCAAATATCCGATTGTTTCTTGAATATCAGCCACCGCAATTGGGTCAATCCCTGCAAACGGTTCATCAAGTAAAATAAATTTAGGATCGGTGGCTAAGGCTCTGGCAATCTCTACTCTGCGCCGTTCCCCACCTGAAAGTTGCGAACCTTTCCTGGTTCGGATATGATTTAAACTGAATTCATCCAATAGCCCTTCCATTTTCTCACGCCGCTGGTTGGAATTAAGCTTGCTGTTGAGTTCCAAAATCGACATGATATTATCAACCACCGTTAACTTACGAAAAATCGAGGCCTCCTGCGGTAAATAGCTAATACCAAACCGGGATCGCTGATACATCGGCATATTGGTGACATTTTCACCATTAACAATAATCCGGCCAGAGTTAGGGCGTTCCAAACCGACAATCATATAAAAAGTAGTAGTTTTACCAGCGCCGTTAGGGCCTAAGAGACCGACAACTTTGCCGGCCTCAACCCTAATACTGACTCCGTTAACCACATTTCGACCTTTGTAAGTCTTCACCAAGTCTTGTGTAGCAATATACATTCCTCAATATCCTCGTTTCCAGCTTAGCTACTGCGGAGTAATAACCAACCTAGTCCGCCCCTTAGCATCAATTGTCTTGTTATCAAGATAAACAGTCAACGTATTTCCTGTTAGAGTATTGCCATCTTGCACGGCATGAGCATTGCCAGAAAGCACTACTTTGTCCTGCCCCGCTTTTTTGGCTCCGTAGTATACTGCCTCATCTGCGGTAGCGTCTAAATTGCGTTTGTTGCTAACAATATGAACATTGCCGCTACCTACCGCCCGATCTTCATTATGAAAAGCTTCTACTTTATCAGCAGTCATAACGCCATCAGGCATTGTAAGTACCGCTTCACTTGTAACAAGTGAATACGCTTTATTCACCCAATACTCAATTTTATTACCAGTCAACGTATTTTCGCCTTTATTTATTCGTGCTCCGCCAGTAGCAACAAGATAGTTGTCATTATAAGATCGCACCTCAGCAGCAATTAGTGTCGCATCTTCCCGAACCACCCTTACTCCACCGGTTATAACTGCCTCTTTCGACTTGGTATTATACTGAGCATTGCTGCCAGTAAGCACCGCGCCCCCTCGAGTAAGTTTTACAGACCCCTGGGCGTTTAGCACACCTTGAGCCGAATCATATTCTATCGTATCAGCCGACAAATCCACAGGATTCGCCGTCGCTGCATATATAACTGATACGGTGGTAAAGGAGAATACTATAGCCAAAATTAACGTTACTACCTTACACCTCATTGTATCTCCCCTCCTTTTATCGCATGGGCATTACCCAATATTTTGACTTTTGCCAGACTCGAATCACTTTCAAGCTCATCGCCAGTAATAACAGTATCTCCTTGACTAAGCGTAATTCCGCCACTAGCATATATTCGGCCTTCGTTTCCCATCCAGCGAGCCTTAGGTGCAGTAAACACTGCCCCGTCACTGGAAACGGCCTTAATTTCTCCCTGCATGACCAGTTCCTTTGTTTTACTATCAAAAGAAGCCTCTTTCGCAACTAACCGAAGTTCTTTGCCATTAGCTTCATAAAAAGTACCGTTTAAATTGTTAAGGTACACATTCTTAGTCGCAGGATCAACGTTAATAGCCTCAGCCGAAAGTTCCCAAAGCTTCTTGCCATCTCTGCGCTCAACAATCGAGCTACCCTCAAAAACAATATTTGGTGTTGACGATTTTTCCGCTACCGCTTCTGGCGGTGGCGTCACGCCCTCATCTTTGTTAAAATACAACAGCCCTAGAAGCACAATAACAACAGCAAATGCTACAACGACGTATGTAGTTCTTTTCACGCCTGTTCACCTTCCCATTTTGTATTCCAGCGCTTTTGGAACCACAACCATTCATCAGGGTACTGTCTAACAGTATTCTCAACAACCTGTGTAGCTTTCTCAATAATATTCTTGATATCAGTCTCTGTATCGCCAGTTTCCGGCAATTCTATTGGCGGGCTAACAATAATTCTATGCCCCCCCTCAGGACGTCTCACAATAAACGCCGGCACCAGCGGCACCCCCAGCCGCCGAGAAAATACGGCTAAACCTGTATGCGTTGAAGCCATTTTGCCTAAAAACTCTACAAAGACCCCTTCAGGGCCGCCATCCTGATCAGAAAAAAATCCCAGAAGCCGTCCCTTTTTCAATACTTTAGCCGCAGCCACAACCTCAGCTGTACCGCGTGTAAAACACTCAATTCCCACTGACTCTCGTATTTCGGTTAAAATCCGCATATACTGATCATTGGGCTGACGCTTGGCAATACTTGCAACCCGAAACCCATAAAGTGACAAGGCTGTACCTAGCCATTCCCAGTTGCCAATATGACCAGTTACTACGGCAACGCCGCTGCCTTTGGCAATTGCCTCATCCAAATAGTGGCGATTTTCAATTTCAATATATTGCCGAATATTTTTAGAAGAAAGCGCCGGAGTATACAATATTTCAAAAAACGACTGTGCGAGGTTTGTAAATAGGCCTCGAATAATATACTCTGCCGCCTCGTTCGAAAGACCGAGGCATTCTTTAATCTGACTTAACGCCCGATCACGCTGACGGGATGCCGCCCGGTAATAAACACGGCCAAGTAGGCTGCCTATTCCAAGCAGCCAGGAGTAAGGCATCAGACATACAAAAAAGCTGACTACTTTCAAAGTATAATACTGCCAAGCTATAGTCACCTTATGTCCTCCTAATACAGGGTAAACTAAACAACGCGGTGCTCATTGTCCGGCGTTAACCGCTCCGGGATTGCGATAGCTTTCAACAACCATGTCCCACTTTCCTTGCGCTTTAAGCACCATCTCAATTACTTCCCTTACAGCGCCATGCCCGCCATGACAGCTAGCAACAAAATGGACCGCCGCCTTAACTTCAGGTACGGCATTAGCCACAGCGCACGCTAACCCAACCACACCTATTACCGCCAAGTCATTGAGATCGTCACCGACATAGCCAATCTCGTCAATCTCAAGACCATACTTTTCCAAAAGCTGGCGCAAAGAACTAACCTTGTCCAAAGATCCCTGAAACACATCGGCAATTGCCAATTCTGCAGCGCGACTACGAACCATCTCACTTGAGCGACCAGTGATAATCGCCGTCTTGAGCCCCGCCCGATGGGCGGCAGTAATGCCTAGGCCATCCTGTGTATGAAAAGTCTTCAGAACTTCACCTTCAGCACCCAAAAAAAGCTCTCCGCCAGTAAGCACTCCGTCGACATCAAATACGATCATTTTGACTTTTTTCGCCCGGAGTTCATATTCCATTATACCACTCCTTGTCGCAATAAGTCAGTAAGGTGAATCATTCCAATTGCACATCCAACATCATCTACCACTGGTAATACTGTAATTGGACGCGGAACATTTTTTTCCATAAGACTTAAGGCCTGAGCGGCAAGCTTGTCCTGCGTAACGGTACGCGGTGTCTTAGTCATAACTGCCTCAACAGGCTTATTCAAAAAATCATTCCCTGCCTCCAGGCTGCGACGAACGTCTCCGTCAGTAATAATTCCTACCAATCGGCCATCCGCTTCGATCACAGCCGTTGCCCCTAATCCTTTTGCTGTAATCACAAATAGGGCTTCTTTAATTGTACTGCCAGCCTTAACAACCGGACTTTCATTACCGGTATGCATAACATTCTCCACCGTCAAAAGAAGTTTGCGCCCAAGTGCTCCACCGGGATGAAATAGCGCAAAATCTTCACATGTAAACTTTCGTTTTGAAAGTAACGCTACCGCCAATGCATCACCCATTGCCAATGTCACCGTTGTACTGGCAGTAGGTGCAAGTCCGAGCGGACAAGCCTCTTTTTCCACCGCTACATCAAGAAAAATGTCGGCATTTTTAGCCAAAGTTGACTGTTCACGTCCAGTCATAACAATAACCCTGGCACCAATCCTCCTGATCACAGGTAAAATGCTAACCACTTCATTGGTCTCACCGCTATAAGACAACGCCACCACAACATCATTAGCAGTTACCATACCAAGATCGCCATGAATACCTTCTGCCGGATGGAGAAAAAATGCTGGTGTTCCAGTGCTAGCCAAGGTAGCGGCAATTTTTTTTCCCACCAAACCTGATTTTCCCATACCGGTGATAATTACCCGTCCATTTCCTTCAAGAATCATGTTCACTGCTGCCGCAAACTGATCATTTATTCGGGGAATAAGTGCCAGTATTGCAGCAGACTCGGTAGCCAAAACCTGCCTTGCTTGTTCAATAATCATAGGAGTTCCCTCCCTATTAATACTTCTTTACAATGGCATCAATCGCCAGTACATCGCGAAGCAATGGTTCTAGCTGCTCAATATAAAGCATATTAGGGCCATCAGACAACGCCTCTAGAGGATTGTCATGTACCTCCATAAACAGTGCGTCAACACCAGCAGCTACAGCAGCGCGAGTAAGATATTCTACATACTCGCGCTGACCACTGGAAGAAGTTCCAGCGCCCCCCGGCAATTGCACACTATGTGTAGCATCGAACACTACCGGGTAGCCAAAAGAACGCATAATCGGCAGTGATCGCATGTCCACCACCAAATTATTATAGCCAAAAGTTGTGCCGCGTTCTGTCAGCAATATATTCTCGTTACCAGCTTCAAGTATTTTTTGCACTACATTTTTCATATCACCAGGAGCCAGAAATTGGCCCTTTTTCACATTAACCGGCCTGCCGGTAACGGCGGCTTGATAAACCAAATCAGTCTGACGGCAAAGAAAGGCTGGAATTTGCAAAACATCCAGCACTCCAGCTGCGGGCTCAACTTGCTCTACACCATGAATATCGCTAAGCACTGGTACAGCCAGTTCTTTTTTGATTCTAGCCAAGATAGTCAAACCCTCTTCAATACCAGGACCACGAAAAGAATTAAATGATGAACGGTTCGCCTTATCATAAGAAGCTTTAAAAATGTACCCGATTCCAAGCCGGTCAGCAATTTCTTTTATCGCCCGGCCGATTCTTAACGTCCGCTCGGCATCTTCAATCACACATGGACCAGCGATCAAGACAAGGGGGTTATTTTTACCAATAGAGATGTTTTGTATATTTACAGCTTTCATTTACTAGGGCCTCCCTCTCTCATCAGTATCTCATTGACTAATTTGGCATCCTCCGGTGTATCTACTCCAACTGACCTAAAATCGGTCTTAAGAACTTTAATCCTGTAGCCATGTTCCAAAACTCGAAGTTGCTCCAGACTTTCTGCCCGTTCTAGTGGTGTGGAAGGCAGGGCAGCATACTTAAGAAGGAAATCACGCCGATATGCATACACGCCAATATGTTTAAATATTGCCAGTTCATCATGCCGCACTCTAGGAAAAGGTACCAAGGACCGGGAAAAATACAGTGCGTAACCATTTAAATCTGTAACTACCTTAACTGCAGCAGGATTATCATATTCAGCCTCGTCCATATCAGTTTTTAATGTCGCCATTACAGTGTCCGTCGAAGCATTATCAAACACTTCAGCTAACTGATCAATAACAGTCGGCACTATCAGCGGCTCGTCCCCCTGAACATTTACAACCACATCGACATTCTCATATCGCGTCGCTACTTCCGCCAAACGGTCAGTTCCCGTAGCATGTTGTGGCGATGTCATAATTACTTTGCCGCCAAATCCCTCCACCGCCTGTGCTACTAATTCATTGTCAGTAGCTACCAATACCTCATCCGGACGCTTGGCTAATTTAGCCTTCTCATAAACATGCTGGATCATTGGCTTGTCAGCAAGCTTTATCAACGGCTTCCCCGGCAAGCGACTGGACGCATACCGCGCTGGTATAACACAAAGAATATTCATACTTTTTCCCCCTCGTGGGCCACCTTCCTGATTAATTCCATTAATTGTTGTTGTCCATCAGTAAACTGTAATTCCATAACCGAAACATATATTGGTAATGGACGTACAGAATGAATAAACTCAGATGGAATTTTCACCGCATCTTTTTCAGTTGTTACAAGCGCATAAGCATTTTTGTCCTGAGCTTTCTGCATAACTTCCTGCATCTCAACCATAGTATAGTCGTGATGATCAGGAAAGCGTACTGTAGCTGCCACTGTCCCGCCAACATCCCAAATGGTTTGCTCAAAAGAAGCTGGGTTGCCTATTGCTGAAAACACCAATAACTTGCATCCGTGAATAGCCTCTAGTACTACCTTTTCTGGCCGTACTCCTTTATACCATTCCTCAATCTCAATGAAATATCGTGTGTTATGAATACTTTCCACAACTAACGCCTCGGCATTATACCGTGACAAAGCCGTCATTATAACATCTCTGGCATCATCGGTAGCCTGATCAACCTTGGTCAAGAGAAAGGCTCCAGCACGATTTAGATTAGCCAGCGGCTCACGTAGCGTACCTCGTGGCAGAAGATAATTATTTCCAAAAACATTAATGGAGTCAATTAAAACGATATCCAAATCTCGAGCCAATTGCCAATGCTGATAGCCATCATCAAGAATAATAACGTCAGCATTCAAATTTTTCACCGCATAATCACCGGTAACGTTGCGATTTTTTCCGATTACAACCGCCACTCCCGGCAGGTTTTTCGCCAAAAGATAAGCCTCGTCACCAGCTTCATTCACTGACATATAAAGTCGTCGTCCGTCCGATACTAGGCCTATTTGCCCCCGCCAACTAGAACGGTATCCCCGGTTGAGAATAACAACCCGGTAGCCCATATCACGAATTGCTGCCGCCAAGAGTTGAGCTGTTGGAGTTTTGCCTGTCCCGCCTACCGTAATATTTCCCAGACTGATTACTTTGCACTGCAGGCGGTGCTGTTTTAAAACACCACATTTATACAGCCCTAAAATAGTCCTTACTCCCAAACCATATATAAATGACATTACTCTAAGGAAGCACAGCACAATCTTAGCAATTAATCCGCTTTTCTCGCCATAGACTACTTGATATAAATAAATTTGCAACGCTTCACGCTGGCGCATATTTTTACCGCCTCTACCACAAAATTAGCTCGCAGCTAACCTAACGCTAAGACTTCATTGAGGTGCTGCACACTTTTCCGAGCGGCGCCGCGATTTTCGGCAATAACCGCCAGGGCCTCGTCGCCCATCTTTTTTCGTATATCAGCATTATCCAATATCCATAGGAGTTTATCACCCAATGCTTCGCTGCTAGTTACCGTATCACATGCCCCTCGCCCCTTAAGGAGAGAATAACTGTCTTTAAAGTTATACATATGCGGCCCCACTATTATTGGTTTACCATGAGCCGCAGGTTCAAGAATATTGTGCCCGCCATGAGGAACTAAACTACCACCAACATAAATAATATCACCAACACTATATATCTTTCCTAACTCACCAATGGTGTCAAGAATAACCACATCATGTCCATCATCTTCCACTTCAGTAGCGGTGCGTCGCCTAGCTCTTAAATTATATTTTGCTGCTAAAGTGATTAATTCCTCGGCCCGCATAATATCGCGCGGTGCAATCAAAAGTGCAGCTTGCGGATACTTCTGCTTCACCCTGTTAAAAGCAGAAAACAGTAGTGTTTCTTCTCCTTTATGAGTACTGCCTGCTACCACCACAGGACCAGCCCCTGCAAAGCCAAGACTATTAACTAAGGCCGTCTTTTCATCAATGGTAACCGAAGTATAAGTCTGATCAAATTTAGTATTCCCTGTAACAAATACCTGTTTTGGATCGGCACCCATACTCACAATATATTCAGCATCAATTTCCGACTGCATGCAAAATCGTTTTACAGTACTCAACATATCCCGAAGCAGGCCTCGCAGATAGCGATATCGATGAACATTCTTATCACTAATCCGTCCATTAACCATCAACACCGGAATATCAAAAGCTCGTGCAGCATAAAGAAAATTCGGCCATAATTCGGTTTCCACCAACAAAAAAATCTTCGGTCTAATCTGCCCTACTACACTTTTTCCCAGCCACGGCAAATCCAACGGAAAATAAATAACACCGTCAGCCTCAGAAATAATTCTTTTAGCCATTGCATAGCCACTGGTCGTCACTACCGAAATAAGAATTGGCACCCCTGGCATAGCCAGACGAATTTCTTTGACAATTGGACTTGTAGCAACAATCTCCCCTACTGACGCAGCATGGAGCCAAATACACTCCTTGTTGGCAACCGCCCGCACCGTGTCTGCTGGCAGAAAGCCAAAGCTCTGCTTCAGGCGTTCGCCAAACCCGTCTTCCCTAATAAAGCGAAATACAAAGACCGGCACCGCCATTAGAACTATGATAACCGTCAGTATGTTGTAAAGAAACTTCATACAGCATCCCTCATCTTCAACAATTCACTTTGACGATACGTCGCTTGCTTCGAATTGAACTTGATAAAGCTTGCTGTAAAGGCCGCATGCCTTGACTAATGCAGCATGATTACCTTGTTCGACAATTCGCCCTTTGTCCATAACTAAAATAATATCAGCTTGCTGAACAGTGGACAAGCGGTGAGCAATGATAAATGCCGTTCGGCCAGCCATAAGCTTATCAAGTGCCTCCTTCACCAAAGCTTCACTTTCAGCATCAAGAGCTGACGTCGCCTCATCTAAAATAAGCACTCGTGGATTTTTGAGAATAGCCCTGGCGATGGCAATACGTTGCTTCTGGCCACCAGACAGCTTAGCGCCGCGTTCGCCAATATGAGTAGCATACCCTTCTGGCATGTCTAAAATAAATTTATGAGCATTAGCCGCCTTAGCAGCGGCAATTACCTCTTCTTCTGAAGCGTTAAGGTTGCCATATAAGATATTTTCATGCACAGTACCATTGAACAACATTGTTTCCTGATGCACTATACCAATTTGACGTCTGAGCGACTCCAACGTCACCTTTTTAATATCGATATCATCAATAGTAATAATCCCTGTGCTAATATCATAAAATCGCGGAATTAAGTTGGCAATAGTAGATTTCCCGGCACCGCTTGGCCCAACAATCGCAATAACCTGACCTGGCCTAGCAGTAAGAGTTATCTCGCTAAGCGCTGGTTCTCCATGCTTATATTCGAAACTAACATTGCTAAATGCCACCGCCCCTTTGATAGCAGGTAATTCAATAGCTCCAGGAGCATCCTTGATGTCAGGTTCGGTGTCAAGGACATCAAAAACTCGCTGTGCAGCTGCCATCGCCCGCTGGATGTAGCCGTAAGATCGACTCAGCCGCTTAATTGGATTAGAAAGATTGACAACATAAATTAAAAACGCAATTAGAGCCCCTGACGTAAGATTACCGCCAATTACCTCCCGTCCACCGTACCAGATTATTACAGTCACTCCGATGGCCGCTAAAAACTCGATAATCGGAGTCAGCATTGCTAACAGTTGGGCTGTTTTCATCTGAGCCTGGAAGTTATGGTAATTTTCCCGGTTAAACCGCTCAATTTCATAATCTTCACGAACAAAGGATTTTATTACCCTAACCGCCAAAACTGTCTCTTGAAGAATAGATGTAATATCTGCAATACGTTCCTGCATAACGGCACTAGCAGCGCGAAGCCTCTTGCCAAAAACAGCTATTGCTTGGGCTACCATTGGCAAAGTAACAAGGGTTAGAAGCGTTAATTTCCAGTGGATATAAAACATTGCCACCAAAGATCCTATCAATATTGCAGCTTCAGTCACCAACTCGATAACATTCTCCACCATCGCTGTTTGAAGTGCCGCCACATCATTAGTAATATAACTCATGATCGTTCCAATGCGCCGGGATTCAAAATAGGACAGTGAAAGCCGCTGCAAATGGCGGTACAAAGCCTCTCGAAGATCAATTATGACTCTTTGCCCCACATACGACATCAAATAGGTCTGACCGTAAAAAAAGGTGCCCCGCAGAAAAAAAACCACCACAACGCCCACAGCAATAATATTGAGCATCGTCATGTTCTTCGCGGTAAGCACATCATCAATTATATCCTTGATGACCCAAGGAACATATAAACTAGCTAAAGCAGTCATAATGATGCAAAAAACAGCAATAACTACCCGGAGAACATAAGGCCTTATATACCTTAACAAGCGCAAATATAAATTCATTGTTGTCCTCCATGGTTAGCCATCGCAACCTCTAAAACAACATTAGCTACCCGATCTACGGCTCCGTTTTCGCCCAGTTTGCGTCTTACCTCACCCAAATCGTCCAATATTCTCTTGCGCACTACCATGTCATTAAGTATCGTCAAAGCTTCACAAGCTATAGTCTCAGCATTGACAGCATCTTGCAAAAGTTCCGGCACAATCTTGCGTCCAACAATAATGTTAGGCAAACCAAAGTAAGGTATCTTGACGAGAAATTTCCCTAGAAAATAAGTTAGCGCCGCCAGCTTATAAACAATTATTGTCGGCACACCCATAAGCGATGTCTCCAGCGTTGCTGTTCCTGAAGCAGCAATCGCAACATCACTGATACTCATTAAATCATAGTTATTGCCAACAGTAATACGAATTGGAACACCGCAACCATTAACCATATTTTGCATTATTTCCCTGGAAATTGTCGATGCTAGCGGCAAAAAAAACTGACATTCCGGTGTCTTTTCCCTAATTTTTTCTGCTGATGCCAACATAACCGGCAGCAAACTAACAATTTCCTGTCGACGGCTACCAGGCATTAATAACACAACTGGTTTTGCCGGATCGGCATTGAAATGCCGATAAGCTGCCTCCTTGGTCATCGAACTTTTCACAATATCCAGTGAAGGATTACCAACAAAAACAACGTTGGCGCCAGCCTCCTGATAAACATCGGCTTCAAACGGAAAGATAGCTGCTATTCTATCCACCGTTTTAGCTACTTCCTTCGCCCGTCCTCGCCGCCAAGCCCATGCACTGGGCGGAATATACGAAACCACTGGAATTCCAAGTTTTTTAGCTGCTTTCGCCAGACGAATATTAAAATCTGGATAGTCAATAATCAACAATACATCTGGACGCTCACGATCCATTACTTCAGTCAGCGAATCACGTAAACGAAACAGCCTAGGTAAATTACGGATGACTTCCACAAATCCGATTACCCCAAGATCTGCAATATCATAAATAATCTCCACCCCGGCGTCCCGCATCTGACAGCCGCCCATGCCAAACATTTTGACATCAGGCTGAATTCTCTTCAAAGCTTCAGCAACGCATGCCCCGTGCAAGTCGCCAGAAGCTTCGCCTACCGAAAGCATGACCTTAAGCATAAACTGGCCTCCATACAAGAAGAGTCAAAGGTACTTTCAACCAAAATCTTCTTTTAATAAAAAAAAGGTTTTGGTTGTCCAAATCCAATGTAAGCATGCTAAATCCCCACCTAGTCAGGAAAAAGCACAACCACACGGAAAATAGATACAGGAATAGTTTCCCTCGATTCTCCCTGTATCTATGCCCCTGTGGTAAAAATTACTTTGCTACAATGGTAATGCCGTGCTCATTAGCCAAAGAAATCACTTTATCTCGTTCAGCCAACAGCGTCTTTCCAGCTTCAAAGGCCAATGCCGTTGCTCCACCTTCTATCATAGCCTTGATAGTATCCTGTCCCACTCCCGGTACGTCAAAACGCATATCCTGATTTGGCTTGGCCACTTTGGCCACTACAGCACCGCCTCTTGACAACTTTGCACCGCGACGAATACAGGCATCAGTTCCCTCGATCGCTTCAACAGCCATCACAGCCTTATCTTTTACAACGACTGTCTGCCCAATATCCAGCGCCCCGATTTCTTTTGCCATGCTAAATCCATAATCCATATCTTCTGCTTCAGACTCTGTTGGTCCACGGTTGGTCAATATTCCCGGACCTGGCATCAATGCACGAATAAGCGCAGTCTGATCCAAAACCCCAATTCCCTCGGTGGCAAGCTCCCGGACAAAGGCCAACATAATGGTATCATCGTTATAATCCTTCAGTCCGCCAAGCAAGCGCTTCATTCTTTCGTCAGCCACCGCACAACCACTAAAGATCAGTTCTTTAGTCACCTTTCCAAGCATAGTGACCTCTAGAACGCCTTCTTCTTTAAGGGCTGTAATAATCCTTTCCAATTCACCGACACTGATATCATAGGATTTAGCTGACACAGCAGCCAAATCCTCATCAACTCCCGGCACTAACTTCACGGAAATCACGGCAATGCCCATGCCGCTCGCGGCACGGGCAAATTCCACCGGCAGGCGCCCTACGCCAGCCAACAAACCGACTTTTCTCATTTACTGCTCCTTATTCGCCATCTTCTCTGCGCCCACGGCAGATACCGCGTTCAGCGTTGCGTAAAAAGCGCAGGAATTGTTCAACTTCTTCGCATGATTCCAGTTCTTGCTCCATAACCGCGATGGCCTGTGCCAAAGATAAATTCGTGCGATACAAAATTTTATAGGCCTTTTTCAAATTGCGGCGGGCAACATCACCAATGCCAGACCTAGCTATTCCAACATTATTGAGACCGACAACCTTAGCCGGATGACCGTCAACGATAACGAACGGCGGTACATCCTGCACCACTTTGGAAGCTCCGCCAACCATCGCATTACGGCCAATCTTCACAAACTGATGCACTCCAGTCATTCCACCGATCACAGCCCGGTCTTCGACATTCACATGTCCAGCCAGCATCGCCGAATTAGACATAACCACATTATTGCCAATAACACAATTATGAGCAACATGAGTATAAGCCATCAATAGACAATTAGCACCTACTCTGGTTTCCTCATCTTCGCCAGTTGCCCGATTTATGGTAGCAAACTCCCTGATCTTGGTATTCTCGCCAATAAAGACGTAGCTCTTTTCCCCCCGGAATTTCAAATCCTGAGGCTCTGTTCCAATAGATGCACTAGGAAAGATAACACAATTTTTTCCGATGCTCGTCCAGCCATCTATAACAACATGGGCGCCAATCTGAGCCCCGTCACCGATAATTACATTCTCACCGATAACTGCATAGGGCCCTATTTCAACGTCTTTACCGATACGAGCGCCCGGATGAATCACCGCTGTTTCGTGTATTTTTCGTATTGGTATTACGACTGTTTCAGGCTTCACAGCACATCATCTCCTTACTATTGCGCAACCGGTACGCATGCCATATTTCATCAAATTCACGCATAATCGGCGAAAAATTAAATTTATATCTCTATTACGCGTATACTATACAACTTATTTCAAAATAACGCCTAAGCTTCAGTCAATGCAAACAAGAATTCCCCTTCAGCTACTAACTCATCATCAACAAAAGCTTCTGCCCATATCTTGCCCATTGTACCCCGGACTTTAATCAACTCGGCTACCATACGCAATTGATCTCCAGGCACTACCGGACGGCGAAATTTAACCCGGTCTATCCCAGCAAAAAAAGCCAATTTACCACGATGCTCCTCTGTTGCAAGCATTGCCACGCCGCCTACTTGAGCCATTGCCTCAAGCAACAGCACTCCTGGCATTATTGGTTTTCCAGGAAAGTGTCCCTGGAAGAATTGTTCATTAACAGTAACATTTTTTATTCCAACCGCTCGCTTCATTGGTTCGATCTCAAGAATACGATCAACCAGTAAAAACGGATAACGATGGGGAATAATACTCTGAATCTGAGTCACGGTCAACATGGTTAGCAATCCTCCTCGTCTTATCTACACGCTTGCCAATATTTGTTTAGCCAATGCAGTATTCAATGCATGGCTGGACTTAACGGCAATAACATGACCGCGTATCCGTCCAGCCAACGCCAAATCACCGATAACATCAAGAATTTTGTGACGTACAAGCTCATCAGAAAACCTAAGTGGAGTTAATACCTTATCGCCATCATAGACAACTACATTCTCTGTACTCCCTCCCAGCGCTAACCCCTGCGCCTTCAGAGCCTCTACTTCATGCATAAACCCGATAGTTCTAGCTGAAGCAACCTCTTGAATGAATGAGTTGGAAGTAATCTCATAGTCGCCGTACTGTATCCCAATTAAGGGATGTGGATTCACCGAAGTAAAGCTTATTCTAAAACCATCATACGGTAAAATGGCAATAAACTTATCTGGCATTCTCACCGTCAGCGCCTCTGTAATAATAGTATACTGGCAATCAGCGTTCTGTTCAACAATTCCGGCCTCTTGGATCAAGCGGACGAACGGCAACGCACTGCCATCAGTAACCGGAGGCTCCGCTGCCGTCATTTCAACCTCGCAGTTATCGACACCAAGCGCTGAAAAAGCAGCCAGCAAATGTTCCACCGTGAAAACCTTAGCCTCGCCATCCTCCAGAGTTGTTGCCCGCTGCGTTCCAGTTACATTCGTGGCTGTAGCCTTCACTCGCGGTTTACCTGGTAAATCAGCCCGAACAAAAACAATCCCGGTCCCCGTTTTTGCCGGCCGCAGTTCAAGAGATACGCTGCTGCCGGAGTGTAGGCCAATACCGGTAATCGCAGCTGAAGTTGCTATAGTTGATTGACGTGGCATAAAATCCTCCCGATTATGGATATAGTCCTCCAATGATGAACTACCACTTATTCTACATAAATTTATCAATTCCTGCAATACTAACCAGTATTATCTCCTAAGCAATGCGTTGACCAGCCAAGGTCAACGCACTTGTATTCATTTGATACTCGATCAATTCCTTATAACGCTGACCAATATCAGAAGCTGGCTTGACAAATACCTTGGCCGGAATGCCCTCTTCCACAACCTGACCTTTATCCATCAAAACAATCCTGTCAGCAACATGAAGAGCAAAAGGTAACTCATGCGTAACTACCAGCATTGTGCTGGCACGATACTTAGCCAACTCTTCCATCACCACCAGTACTTCTCGTACCAACATTGGGTCAAGCGACGCTGTAGGCTCGTCCCATAACATCAGTTCAGGTTCAAAAGCCAGCGCTCTAGCAATTCCCACCCGTTGCTGCTGTCCACCCGAAAGTTCCGATGGTTTTTGATCGCGAAACTTTACCAAACCCACCTTTTCCATAGCCGACAAAGCTTTTTCATAGGCGGCTTCTTTCACCATCCCACCCATGACCAAACCCAACATTACGTTTTCTAGTGCTGTTAAACGACCAATTAGATTAAACTGTTGAAATACAAAGCCAATCCGTTTGCGAGTGTGGCGCAAAGCCTCATCCCCAAGCGAAATTATATCATGCCCGGCAAAAATAATCCTCCCGGCATCCGGTTCAATCAACCTATTAATCATGCGGATAGTCGTTGACTTTCCGCAGCCTGATGGACCCATAAGCACTATTGTTTCTCCACGCCCAACCCTTAAACTCATGCCATTCACAGCCACTACTTTGCCGAAACGCTTGGATAAATTATTTATGGTAAGCATGTTATCCCTCCTTTCGTGATTCCATGTTATCTAAACTTCATCTTACGTATATTCAACTTCTGAAACAAGCCCGGCCTAGAGGCAGGAATAACAATCTCTCGCATAATCTCATCAAAAGACATTCCTAGCGCCTCCCCTGCCACCACTTCTTCAGCAGCAACAGGACTAATTTTTTCACAAGCTCCGGCGATAACAAGGCCAATAAAGGCCCCAAGCACCGGTACACCAATCCACGGCAAATAAGGAATACCGCCCCCAGCAAAGATAAACATTGCGGTAAGCATTATCGCCCCTACTGCCATACCATATTTTTTCTCCGCGACAGCCAAACCAGTTACAAACCGTTTCAGTGCCGCAAGATAACCAGTCTTCTTGACCACACCGACTTTGCGTCTACGCCTCATAACCGACATCACTGCCGTATGATCAAACACTAAAAACACTGCCGTTACTACAATCGCCGTCAGACCCGCCAATATAGCTTTAACCTCGCCCAAAACCCGGTACAATTCGCCGCGGGCATTTGGCTCGATTACTCCTAAAGCCGTAGAATAAAGCGCCACATTCTCATGACCAACCTGGCGGAAAATAATCGGCGCTACAGCGTTGGTATTAATATTGCTTGTCGTCAAAATCTGGATTCGTTCTCCAGGAATGACCTGTCCAGCAATGAACTTGTCCAAAATCTGAACTGTATGACTAATATCCTCATCTTTCAGATTAGGTGCCGCGGCCGCCATATAACCAAGCTGCGTAGTAACAAGAGGCACATTAATCTTGCTCAACTCATCCAACCGATTATTAGTATCTGTTAGACTGCTGCGAGCACCATTACTGTCAAACGCCCTGAGCGTACCCATTGTACTATTAGCACTGGCCACAACCTGATCAATAGCTAAGCGAGCTTTCCGTGCATTGGCTGCCGCACTGTCCAGTGCCGCCAAAGTACTTTTCAAGTTATTCAAATTGCGTTGCGTCAAACTCAAACTCTCAAGCGGGCCGCCAGTATCAGCCTGCACCAACTTAAGCACCTCTAGCGTTCCTATCAGCCCCCCCATAGCCCGGGAGGAACTATCTATTTGGCTCTGAAGCGAACTGGTATCAATATCTGCTAACCCAGCAGTCGATGTCTGAATAATATTACCGGCTGACTGTACATCACCCAGCGTCTTTTCAATAGCTGCCATGCCACTATTATAATTATCCAGCACACCCAGACCAATATTACTAATATTTCTAGCATCCTGAGCAAAGCCGGGGATCTGAGCTACCAGTTTGGATGTCTCATTTAGGGCATTTCCAAGTTCGCGGCGTGGATTACGATAACTAACTGTACCAATCGGCTCACCGATCAAGTTTTTCTCTAGGCGATAACCGGCACTAGCCATAAGTTGCCCTGCATCGCCATGAGTAATAACACCTCTGCCCTTGCCGTCAGCCCCAATCTCAGTAATCTCTACCACTACGTTCCCTTGAACCACAGCCTGTCCGGCACTAGGTACATCAGAAGCTGCCCCCTGGAAAATAGCCTGGTCTCCCTTATGCAGTACAATTCCCTGCGCCGGAGTTACAGTCACCTCTGACGCATATGCCCCAAGAAATCTTCTTAGCTCCATCATAGTGCTTACCGCGTAGGTCATATCATCATTTTTGCCGTCTATCGATACGTTCTGGGCAAAATTAAGTTTTAGCTCTTGCCGCATATCATCAGCAATTGTTTCCCCAAGACGAATAGGATTCGACGGCTCACTGCCCACCGGAAAACTAATCTCAATAACCTGATACTGCTTTAGTAAGTGTTGAACTGCACTATTGACCGCCGTAGCTTTGTCCAGCGACGTTAAAAGCACGCCAATTGAACCGCCATCCCGGAAGGCAAAGCGCACCCCCTCCATTTGGGCAATGTTGTCCATCAACATATTCTTTGCGCCATCCGGCACACCTCTAACAGTGATACGCGGCTCTGTCATAAAGCCAATTCCAGCGCCGCCAGGAATACTACCGAAGGTTTTTCCCAAGTCCTCATAAATTTTTTTAGTTTTATATTGATCCGGTAAAGCAACAAAAAAGCTTGTCTTCCCGGTCAATGTAGGTCCTTCTTTTAGTTTAGCTCCCGGGAAAGCATCATCAATAATCTTTTGGATCTGTATCACTGCATCATCCTTCATTTCTTCCCGCACACTGATAATCAAATCGAATTCACCATAGTCACCGACAATATTGGCCAAGGTTTTCGAAAAGTAAGCGTTGGCCGTCAGTGACACAGACGATGCCAGCATCGATCCAACAAAAATGCTGACAATCATCAAGATAACAATATCACGCTCAAAAGAATCCCGTAATAGTCTTTTTATAAATTTCACGACCAATCCACCTCTTTTCCGTCGCTTATTATACCATGTATATCACTTTTACGTCTAGTTGTATATACTATTTTATTGTTTTTGTATATACTGGAATAAACTATTTTCCATATATAGAAGCGCAAGCCTGCACCCCTTTTAAGGGTACCAGCTTGCGCTTTATGGTCCTTACTTCCACTTTTCCTAGTTTTAGGCTAGCCCCTACAGTTTAGTTTGTAGGATACGGCGTCTTCCAACGGTTATGCAGCCAAAACCATTCATGAGGATACTTCCGGATATGCTCCTCGACAATAGCCGTAATCTTCTGCGTAATGATATAAATATCTTCATCCCGTTCTTCAGTCTTTGCAACCCACAATGGCGGATGAATAGTTACTCTATGAGTACCGTCAATATTCTCACTAATAAAAACCGGCACAATTGGAGCATCTTTCATTCTGGCCAACACCGCTGCTCCTGCAGCGGTAGATGCTGGACGTCCGAAAAAGTCAACAAACACGCCTTTATCACCAGCATCCTGATCCATCATCAGGCCAATTGGCCAACCTTTACCAAGGAGATTAATCATTTCCCGCACGCCGGTCTTATATGTGATATGCATCCCCGATAACTCGCGATACTCAACAATAAATCTGTCCATAGCAGCATTAGTCTGTTTTTGGGCTACCCCAACAAATGGATAACCCCCCAGAGCCATCGCCTGCCCTAATATTTCCCAGTTTCCTGAATGAGCACCAGCCAAAAGTGCGCCCCTGCCATAAGACAATGCTTCGTCAAGATGCTCTCGACCTTCAATCGTAACATAACTTTTGATATTTTCTTTATCAAGCTTCGGAAAGTGTAAAACCTCCATAAACATACGCCCAAAACGAATCGCACTCTTTTTGACAATCTCTTGTGCAGCTAATCTGTCAATTTTTAAACCAATCATCGCGTTTTGGATTGCCATAGCCTTGCGACGCCGGGGAATAAACGGCCAACACAGTTCACCAATCAAATCCCCAAGTTTACGCCGAACACCGTATGGCATAACCGAAACCACCAAACTAAGAGACTTAACCAAATAGTATTGCATACCGACTCCCGAAAAATGTATTTTGCCATTAATTAGTAAAGCTCATACCAACATACCATTTGCTGTCGCGCCAGCCGCCATCAACTTTTAGCCCAGGAACAATAGACATACGAGCCCCATAATTCATATGGTCACCGTCATATTCGGCAATAAGCGTGGTGGCAGGAAAAACATCATTACCGGTAATAAGAATAGGATTGATTGTTTTTTCCAAAGCGGCAAACAATCCATTGTATCGGCCATTTCCCACTCCTGCATGAATTCTAAAACCCAACGGCAATGCTTTGCTGGCCACTGCATAACAAGTACGCTCGCGGCTATTGGAAATATCCTCCACTCCTACAGCAATTCCTGGTGTAAGTACAGTTTCAGGCGCTAGTCCAAACTTAGCATTAACCAAGGTATCATTGCTAACATGGTTGTCCATACGAAATCCGGCAACACCCAGTTCTAAGTTTGGTGCAATATTCATATTAAACACACCGACGCCGCCATCCTTAAGATTGTAATAGCCTACAGCAAACTGGCCTGACCTAAGAACATCCGCGGATGGATTATCTATTAATCCAGTAGACCCGTTCACCGACGGCGCAGCTGATACAGTAGCAGTAGCTAAAACCAAAGCACTCAAAACAGTCAGCATTACCTTTTTCATATTGTTCCCCTTTCTTGTACTAGCAACTAATATGCAATATATATTCCACGTTCGTTTCGACAATCCTCCCCTTAGTTATTGACAAAATCCAGCAGCATTAGCGGCCCCCAACTCAGCTACTTCAAAACCACCTCAGCCAAACCTAGCAAAAAAAAAAGCAGGACATACTATCTGTCCTGCTTTTCTAGCTCTGCTAATCTTTTTTCCAACTCTTGAACTTTCTTTACTAAATCAGGTATTTTTCGCGTTGTTGCTTCCGTCTTTAACCACTCTCGATGCGGCATGGCCGGGAATCCCGAAAAAAAGGAATTAGCAGGAATATCACGGGTAATTCCCGCCTTGCCGCCAAATATACAATTATCGCCAATATTCAAATGCCCAGCCGTCCCACTTTGCCCGGCAAAAGTAACATTATTACCGATCTTAGTACTCCCGGAAATACCTGCAAAAGCTGCAAAAAGACAGTTTTCACCAACAACTACATTATGAGCCAAGTGAACGAAATTGTCTATTTTCGTCCCCCGTCTAACAATTGTTGACCCAGTTGTCGACCGATCAACAGCACTATTAGCTCCAATTTCAACATCATCTTCAATAACAACATTGCCAATCTGAGGAACCTTCTGATGGCAGCCACCAACAGTAACAAATCCAAAACCATCGGCACCGATAACCGCTCCACTATGAATTATAACTCGCGATCCAATAACACAATCGGCATATATGGTTGCATTAGGATAAATTATGTTATCTGCTCCCACCGTCACATTCTCGCCAATGTATACATGTGGATAAACGATAGTATTATCGCCAATCACTGCATTATCAGCCACCACCGCATGTGCCAGCACTGCTACATTATCGCCAAATCGAACATTGTCTCCGACTACAGCCCTAGGATGTATCCCTGGCTTTACAGCCCGTGGCGGCGTAAATACCGCCAATAATTTAGTAAATGCCATCCGCGGATTACTTACCCGTATAGCTGGCTTGGCAAACTCAGTAATCGTATCCGGAATAATTACGGCTGCAGCAGCACTTGACGCAGCTTTATCCAGATGCGGAGGAACGGCGAAAGTTACTTCCGCCGGCCCAGCATCATCAATGTTTGTTACACCCGAAATTATAATACTGCCGTCACCCAGCAGAACACCGCCCACCAGTTCAGCAATCTCTTGTAATGTTTTAGTCAAATGGAATCCACTCCAAACCTAGTCTGGTACGACTATTGCATCTTACTTATAACGGCGTCGGTAAGATCTGTACCACCTTGAGCCACACCGTTCTTATACAGAATTACCCCAACCTTTTTCTCTTGGGCTACCTGTTCAAGTGCCTGCTTCATACTAGCATCAATCTGGCCTTCCAAATCAGTTCGCAATTTTACGAGCTCACTATATGCCGCTTCCTGACGCTTCTGGAATTCGTCCTGGCTAATACCAGGCTTATCCTTTTCCAGCTGAGCATTCAGCTCATTAAACTTTGTACTTAACTGGTCGCGAAACCCTTTCGCTTTTGGACTCTCATTCATCACTTTCTCCACATCGACAACCCCGACATTATTGCCGGTTCCACAGCCGCCTAAAAGCAATCCTGTGGCAATCATAGCGATTAATATAACCGCCAAAATAGGTTTCTTGCGCATACGGAACCCTCCCACTAATCGTAACTTTCGAAACTATTATGCTCGACAATACTACTTATTAATCTCAGTAATCACCTGATTAGTGATGTCGACTGCACTAATATTTACTTTGGCTTCAGTCAGCACAATCTCTAATCCCAGCTTAGCGGCAATCACACCAACTTTATCGCGAATATCATTAACAATAAACTCCTGCAATACCTTAATCTCTTGCTGTTTTAAAGCCAGCTTCTGCTCCGGTTCACTACGCGAACCATTAGCAGGATCAAGTGTCACAGCATTCCGATTAGCCAATTCAGCTTGCTTAGTCTTAAGCTTATCGCCAATCTCATTATGGACTCTTTGCCCATATGAATCAAACTCCGCTTTAGCGGCGGCCTGCTTACCAGCCATAGTCTCATTTAACTGTTTCGCCAATTCCTCATGCTTACTGGCAATTTTCTCAGACCGCTCTTTTTGAAGCTTGTCAGACTCAGCAGCTAATGTCTCAGCCTGTTCCTTGGATAGCTCTAAAGTTTTCAGTTTAAGTTGCAAACTGAAAATCCGCGGCTGGTAATCTTTGTCCAGCTCTCTTACATAGCTTTCCATATCCGTCCCTAACTTCTGCTCTACCTCTTTAACCTCAGCCTGAAGCTGAGTATTCATCTCACTTTGTTTAGCAGTCATTCGGGAATTAAACTCGTCAGATGCGGCAGCACTTAGTCCGGCGGAACCGTCCATATAAGCTGCAGATGCATTCTGCCGCTTGGCAGCTTCAACCTCTGCCACCAATGCATTGTATTCATTCTGCAGCTTTTCAAAATTAGCATGTTTAGGATGGTTCTTTATCGCCTGTTCCATATCGACCAGACCTACCACCGTCTGAGGCTGCGAAGGCTTGGTATCCCGGAAAGGATTGAAACTGCAGCCCGCTGTAACCACCAAAACGGCAGCCATTACAGCAACAAAATAATTACTGCGACTGCGCAACACTACCCACCCTCTCTCTCGGAATAATATAAGCCTTGCCTTTTATTTTCTTATCACTGCTGTACAAGAAGAAAGAACCGAGCACAGCTCTACCGGCTCGGCAAAATAACGGCTATTTACCGGTAATCTTCTTCGTTACTTCATCAGTAATATCCTGACCACCATACACAACATAATTTTTGTCAATTACTACATTTAAGCCTTTAGCTTCAGCTACTCCTTTGACGGCAGCATCTACCTTATCAGTTATACCCTTTAATAAGTCTTGCTTCTTTTGCATCAACCGTTGTTGCAACTGTGTCTCGTAATTCTTCTTTTCCTGCTCGCTCATCGAAGCTGCTCTGCTGTCATATTCCTTTTTAAGCGTTTCATACTCGGCTTTTAAAGATTCTTCAGCCTGAGCAGCATCAGGATGCTGACTAACCAACAATCCATAGTTTACAACCCCGATATTCGAGGAAGCCGCCGCAAAGGTTTTGCCACTTTGCGAAACTGCAATTCCAAATACCCCCAACAGAAAGAACACCGCCACAACTAGTGACACAATCTTTATTTGCTTCTTTTCAATTTTAAGCATTTTGATACCCCTCTTTCCGCACATGGCAGAATTTTTCCCTCTTCATTATAGCAGGGCATTTTTCCTTTCACAAGAATAAATATTCTACATATTGCCCACTAATCGAAGCCACTTATTGTCGTTGGTAAAAACATATTCAGCACTTAAATACTCATGTAGCTTGTATCGTACCCCCAGTTCAGTATAACCACTGGCAGGAAGACGCTCAAGCCTCAGTGTCCAATTTTTTCCAAGATCATTTTTAACCCATATTATACTACACATCTTATTTAAATCATATTTAATCCCTGTTTCAGTAGATTGGGCTATGCGATAGCCCCACCCGGGAGTCACCTTCCAGGAAACTGACTCAGGAATAAAGGTTGTCTCCACAAAAGCCTCATGTTGTTTGCCGAGATAATTTCCGAAGTGAAGCCTAGCCGAAGTACTATCTTCTTTACGCCCGACATCCAGAAACCCTTCCAGAGTAACCCGGTATCTCTTTGACTCGGCATTAATCTTAATCTCGGTATCAACTCCGGAGTTTAAACTAATACTCAACCCCAAACCATACCGCTTAACCACCGAATTACTAGCCACGGCAGCAGTCAGCCTATCCCTAAAGAAGTCGCCATGGCGCTCAACAAAGGCAACTGGCAATCCCCTAAGCATTGTTGCAGCATCCTCCACCGGTTGTCTTGCTTCTAATAAAAGTATATTGGGAATGCTTTGGGAACGCACTGCAACCTGCACATCCTGAACAATAGGTCCAGCCGGCAATAATGCCAACTTCACCACCGTTATCTGCCCAGGCATAATTTCCAGATTTGCTCGGAATTCCGGCAATTGAGCAGCCAGTGTTTCGCGAATAGTAGCCTTTGCTACTCCCCCGCTCCAGTCCACAGCTTCAACTGGCATTCCCACAAGTATACTGCTGATTTGCTCTTCCAGATCGCCCAAGTCACGTTTTACTAGGGCAATCGCCTCCGGCGGCAGAGCGCCAAAATCCACCTCTAGTCTAACATCACGCATAACGTCGCCCCATGGCGTAATTACTACATCAATATGCGCAGTCTTGCCAGGAGTAATAAGCACTTGCTTGACTGTGTAACCTACCAGCACCCGGTCAAACACTTCTTTGATAATCTTTTCATAAGATTGCCTATAGCTTACGATCTCAGCTACTTTATGCCCGACAAGCACATGCTCGCCAACAGTTGCAATGCTACGTTCCATGCGTTGGGCTACCCTGGCCGGGGGCGAAACTTCATTAGACGTTACACTTACCGCCACCAATTCAACTTTGGCCTCTTCAGCTCCGCTAATCCCCGCAGGCGCCACCATCATAATAACCAGCAAAAAAAATAGAGTCCTTAAAAATTGTGCGGCGATAAGTGTCACCTCCCAGCCATAATAATGCTAACAATTTATAAGAGGAGAGCCAGGCACTAAACCTGACTCTTTTAATAATTAGAATTGGCCGCCGAAACTAAATGAAGTTTTGCCACCATTCTCACCAACGGCATAGTCTAGACGTATTGGCCCAAGCGGCGTATTAAGCCGTATTCCAACACCGACATCACCTTTAAGATCGTTGAGCTTATAACCCTCAGTATCCCAAGCGTTACCTATGTCGCCAAATACAACGCCTTCAACTTTCTTAGCCACCGGGAAGCGATATTCGACGGTTGACGCCAACATCTTCTTGCCTGTGAACTGATCATCGTTATAGCCGCGTAGACTATCCGATCCTCCAAGTGAGAATTTCTGCGACAAAGGCATATTCCCGTCAGCATAACCAGCCATCAACCTTGTTGCAATTACTTGGCTATGGCCAACTTTAAAATAGTTACGGTCTTCAATAGTATACTTGTTAAAGCTAAAATCACCGCCCAAATCTCGACCGGCTAATTCAGCAGTAACCGAAAACCGAGTTCCTTGAGTCGGATTAAAAACATTGTCACGAGAGTCATATACCCGCGATAATGTCACACTTCTGGTTAAGCCGAAGTTTTCCGCCAAATAATCCGGATAACTAGCATAATCCATTGGACCAGAATAATGTTCTACATAAGTGTCTGTCCGATTTTTAAAGGTAAGATAATTGTGTATATACTCACCTTGAGCACGGCCCAGTCCAATGTCAAATCCCCGTACATTTTTATAATAAGTTGACCGCAATGTCGAATAATCGCCACTATTTAGTGGATAGCCATAGTCGCTGTACTTATTGGTCAAGTTATAAATATTGAAATTAAGCGATGTTTGTTTGCTGTCCAGCCACGGCTTGGTATAAGAGAATCTATAGCCGTTAGACTTCGAGTCGCCACCAAATTCCCAGTATACTTTGGCTGCATCGCCTGTACCCCGGAAATTATTGTCGCCAACTTCAATTATCCCCACCATACCATCACTTTGACTATAACCGGCACCAATAGAAAATGTCCCTGTCTTCTGTTCAGTTACATCAGTCTCCAGAACAACTGAGTTTGGCTCAACACCGGCATTAAGCTTCATGTTAACATCTTCAAAAAAACCAAGGTTGTACAATCTTTGCATACTACGACGAGCATCA